>JBDHVF010000626.1:0-5250 GCA_039809605.1 Polyangiales bacterium
CGAAGCGGGGCGGCCGCACGATATTGCCCGGAGTGAGGCGGTGAAACCGAGCCCATGGAGCTACGCCGAACTCCGGCACGAGCGCCGCGTACCCAACCCGTCGGGCCCCAGCTCTTGAGCGGTGGTCTGACGCGTCTGGTACGGCGCAGAAGAGCGATCGCCCCGCTGTGGCCAATGCGACCGGCGCTTGAGCCGCGCCCGCGCTTGCGATAACCGATGCGCCCATGCGCAGCGCCGCGATCGTCGCAACCGCCCTGGTGATCTCGTGCCGCGGAGCGCCCGCGAGCGCGCCCGAGTCGGCGCCGCGCTACGTGGTGGGCATCGCGCCCGGCGAGGGAATGACCGCGTTCACCGCCACCTTCGTGCGCGAGCGCGACCTGCGCTACCGCGACGCGCACTGCACCGCCGTCACGCTGCGCGACGGCGCCGAGCCGCCCGCGCTCGACGGCGGACGCGTCGAGGCGTGGGTCGCCGGAGGCCAGGTGCTCGGCCACGTCGACCGCGCGAGCGACGGTAGCTACCGCGCCGCCGTGCGCGTCTCTCTCCCAGAAGGAACGCGCCTCGCCGCGGGCGTCGCGGGCGGCGCGGACGTGCCCGCGCACAGGTTCCGCTCGCCCGCGACGGTGCCCTCGCCCGTGCGTCGCGTGGCGCCCGCGCAGGGCTTCAACCTCCGCGCGGGCGCGGGGCTGCCGGTGCGCTGGGAGGGCGGCGCGGGCTCGCACGTCACGCTCACGCTCTCGCTCGAACCGCCGCAGGGATCGCGCGGCGACGGCCTGCTCGTGACCTGCGTCGTGCCGCGCGCGCCGGGCGCGTTCACCCTCCCCGCGGCGGCGTTGAGACCCGAGCTCGTGCCCGCGGGGGCGCAGTCGGCGCAGCTCCTCGTCGCGGCGACCGACCGCGTGCGCGAGGGAGAGTTCGCGCTCGACGTGGTGCCGCTCGGCGGAGAGTCCGACCAGGTCGTCGGCGCCTACGCGCGGTGATAGGGTTTTACGAGGTGTTTCGCACGGTGCCCGACCCCGACATCCTGCCGCCGCACGTCGCGCGGTGCAGCGTCGAGGTCGACCTGCATGACGCCCATGGAGACCTCGCGCAAAGCTTCCCCGGCATCGCGTTGCCCGAGCGGCTCAGAGACGCCGTGCGCAAGCGGCACATCGAGTACCTCGCGGGGCGCTGGTGCGCGCGCGAGGCGATGCGAGTACGTCACCCCCACCACGCGGCGCGGATCATCGCGACGGGCGACGACCGCGCGCCGGTGTGGCCCGACGGCGTGGTCGGGTCCATCACCCACACGCAGGGCTTCGCCTCGGCCGCGGTGGCCGACGCCAGGGAGCTTCGAAGCGTCGGCGTCGACAGCGAGGAGCTGTTCACCGTCGAGCGCGCGCGCAGGCTCGCGAGCTTCTTCGCGCGGCCGGGCGAGCTCGAGGCGCTCTCGCGCAGCGGCGCCTTCGACGAGGCCGCCGTCGCGTCGGTGGTGTTCTCCGTGAAGGAGAGCGTCTTCAAGTGCCTGCACCCGTTCGTGCGAGCGTTCTTCGGCTTCCACGCCGCCGAGCTCGTGGCGCTGACGCGCGAGGGCGAGCTGCGCGTGCGGTTGACCGAGCGGCTGACGGGGGAGTTCCGCGAGGGCTACGAGCTCGCGGGGCGGGTGGTGGTGACCGCGACGCACGTGCACACGGCGGTCGCGCTCAGCGCATGAGCCCGCGCGCCGACGTGTCGAGCAGCATCGCGAGCGCCACGGGCGCCGTCTCGCAGCCGTCGCCGAGCAGCGCGCGCACCCGCGCGAGCCGTCCCGCCTCGTCGGCGAGCGACGGCGCCGCGAGCCGTGTCGCTGCCCGGCGCAGGAGCGCCTCGCGCTCCGAGAGCAGCGCCGACGCGCGCGCCCGGTCGCCCGAGGAGACCGCCGCGGCCGCCTCGGCCAGCGTGCGGCCCGCGTCGAAGCTCTGCACCGTGCGCGCGACCGAGACGTCGGCCGTCGCGGCGCTCGCGGCCTCCGAGGCCGCGTACGCGACGCGCACGGGGCGCTCGACGGTGACGTTGCGGCCCGTGACCCGGTCTTTGTAGCGCAGCTCGATGGTGGCGACGGGGCGGTCACCGACTCCCGCGGGCGCGCGCAGCCCGAAGAGCATCGCGTGGCGGTCGTCGCGCGCGAAGCCCGGGATGAAGAAGCGCATCCCCCCGCCGCGGTCGTGGTCGCGGTCGCGGGCGATGCGGTCGCGCGCGGCGGTGCGGGCGTCGAGGGCGAGCTCCTGCGCGCGCACGTTCGTGGCTTCGCGCTCGTCGAGGCGCCGCGAGCCGTACGCCTCGGTGAGCATCACCCCGTCGGCGAGGCGAACGCGCACCTCGACGGCCTGCGCGACGGGCTGCGCGCGGCTCTCGAGCTCGGTGCGCAGCGCGTCGGCGATGCGCGCGCTGTCGGGCACGTAGTAGTAGCCGCCCGCGCCCTGGTCGGCGATCGCGCTCATGAGCGCGCCGTCGTACGAGGTGCCCACGCCGACGCTCGTGGTCTCGGTGCCGCCCTCCTGTAGCGCGCCCGCGGCCATGGAGGCGAGCGCGGCGCGGTCGGTCACGCCGTCGGTGGGCTCGCCGTCGGAGAGCAGCAGCACGAGGCGGTTGACGTCGACCGCCGAGGGGCCGTGCGCGGCCATGCGGTAGCCGAGCGCGAGGCCCGCGGAGATGTTCGTGCCGCCCGCGACCTCGAGGCCGTCGATCACGTGAAGGATCTCGGCGCGGCGCCCTCGCACGGCGCCCTCGCGTACGACGACGCGCGCTGCGCTCTCGAAGGTGGTGAGCGAGAAGTGGTCGGCGTCGGCGAGGCGCTCGACGAGCTGGCGCGCGGCGGCGCGCGCGTTCTCGAGGGGGGCGCCGGCCATCGAGCCCGAGATGTCCATCACGAGGTGCACCGACATCACGGGCCGCGGCAGCCCCGTCGCCGCCGCGGAGCGCAGCGCGAGGCGCATGCGAATGTCGCCGCCCGCGGGCGGGAGCGCGGCGCGCTCGAGGTCGACGCGCAGGTCGAGGGCGTGGCCGACGGGGGCGTCCATCGCGGGCTCGGCGGCGCTCCCGAGGTCGGCCAGCAGGTCGCGCGTGGCCGCGGGGATCTCGCCCCTCGCGACGGCCGCGTCGAACCACGCGCGGTGCCCGTGGCCGGGGCGGTACGTCGTCGCGAAGCGCCCGTTGGGGTCGATGGTGACCACGGGCGGCTGCGCGACGGGCGTCGCGAAGCCGTGGCCCGTCGCGCCCGTGCCTCCGCCGCCCGCGCCGCGGCCGACGCCGCCGTAGCCGAACGCAGCGTCCCCGGCGTCTCCCGAGAGGCCGCCGAAGGGCGAGACGATGCCCTGCGAGGCGCCGCCACCGCTCGCGCCGAGCGCCGCGAAGACGCCGCGGTTCGAGAGCTGCCGCCGCGCCTGCACGCGCGAGAGGTGGGGCGCGGGCGCGTTGCTGCGGATCGCGTAGCGCGCGGAGGTGGCGTGACGCCCTTCGCCCGCGTGGCGCGCGCCGGTGCCGCCCTCGCTGCGCTCGCTCTGGCGCAGCACGAACGAGCGCAGCTCGGCGAGCCGCTCTTCGTCGGCGCGGGCGGTGACCGCGCGGTCGCGGCGGGCCACGGTGACGAGCCCCGCGGCCGCGGACCCGACGAGCAGGGCCGACGCGCCGAGCACCTTGAAGAACCTTCGATCCAGCGGTCTGTGCGGCGTCACGGGAGCGGAGCACTCGGTGGTCATGCGATGCCTCCACGGGGAGCGGTCATGGGCGCACGAGCGCGCGCGCCGCACGAGCGGCGGGTGCGACGCGCCCGGTGCCGCGCGCCCTCATCACGCGCGGCGGATCGAACCGACAACGCCCGCGCGAGAACAGTTCTAGAAAAATCCTGGTGGTGTATCTTCCGCGCGTCTCGCGCCCGGAGGAGGCTGAGAGGTTCATGCGATCTGCCACGACGTTTTCGGTGTACCGGCTGTGTCTCCTCGCGCTCCCGCTCGCCGCGTGCGGGGGGAGCGCGCCTGTGTTTCGCCCCATGTACACGGCCGAGCAGCTCAACGCGGGCGCGCAGATGCCTCCCGAGGAGGGCGCGTGCGCGGCGGCGACGAGCGCGCCGCCCGCGGCCCCGAGCGCCGAGGAGGCCGAGGTCGAGCGCTCGCCCGCGGGCCTGCGCGTGATCAACGCCTCGCCCGATCGCGGCGCCGCGTCGGTGTCGGTCTTCCTCGACGGCTCCGAGGTCGCCGCGGTGCAGGGCCTCGCGTACCGCGCGATCGCGGGCTACGTGCAGCTCCCCCCGCAGGCCCACCCGGTGAGCGTCCGCTCGGCCGCCGCCAACGCGCCGGCGAGGCCGCTGCTCACCGCCGTGACCGCCGCGCTCGCCGAGGGCGGGCGCTACACCGCCGTCGTGCACGGCCTCGCGGCGGGCGCTCCGGCGCTCGCGCTCGCGGTCTCGCAGGACTCCGACGCGCAGCCCGACGCGGGCAAAAGCCGCGTGCGGTTCTTTCACGCGCTCGTGGGCCTCGGCGCGGTCGACGTCTGCACCGCCGCGACGCCCGCGAGGCCCGCGCAGCCCGCCGCCGCAGGGCGCCCCGCGCAGGCCGCGCAGCCCGCGACGCCCGCGCAGCCGGTGTTCACCAACGTGGCGTACGGCGCCTTCGCGACCGTCGGCGACGCGCCAGGGGGCTACGCCGAGGTGCCCGCGGGCGCCCCCGTGACCCTGCAGGTGCGCGCGCAGAACGCCCGCCCCTGCACGGGCGCGCTGCGCGGCTCGGTGCGCATCACGCCCGCCGATCGCGCGGTGCTCACCGCGGTGGCGGTCGGACGCGTGGTAGGCGCGCCCGCGGCGCCGCGTCAGCTCCTCGTGTGCACCTCGCCCGCCGACGGCGCGCCGACGTGCACGCCGACCGCGATCCAGTGATCGACCGTCAGCGGGTGATGCCCGCCTGCGCTGCGACCTGACGGAGCTCGGTCGCGCTCACGGGGTGGCACGCGACGCCCGCGGGGTGGTTGTGCACCACGTAGAGCCCGGGCTCGGTGATGCCCGGAGGCATCGCGGCGGGCGCCGCGGCCATGGCCGGCGCGGGGGCCGCGGGCGCCGGGGCCGCCGCGCCGCCGCCGGTCGTCGCCGCGGCCGAGGGGGCGGTGGACGATAGCTGGCTCACCGCGCTTGTTGATGATTCTGCCGCCGCGCCCGACGATCGGGTGGTGTCGGAGGCCGAACCGGCACCCGCGCCGATGCCGCACCGCAACGGACTGGAGCCGGCGGCGGAAGGGACCTTC
>JBDHVF010000627.1:0-5249 GCA_039809605.1 Polyangiales bacterium
GACGAAGAGGCGCGCAAGGGCGTCCGCGCGCTCGCGGTGGCGCGCGCGGAGGGGGACGGGCCGCTGCGGCTCACGGGCCTCGCGCTGCTCTACGACGCGCCGCGCCCCGACTCGCGCCGGCTCATCGAGGCGCTGCGCGCGCTCGGCGTCACGGTGAAGATGCTCACCGGCGACGCGCTGCCGGTCGCGCGCGAGATCGCGCGGTCGCTCGGGCTCGGCGAGGTCGTGCGCGCGTCCGCGCTGCGCGAGGCGCGTGGCGCGCTCGCCGACGGCGTCGCGGAGGTGTTCCCCGAGGACAAGTTCCGCGTCGTCGAGCGGCTGCAATCCGAGGGGCACGTGGTGGGCATGACGGGCGACGGCGTGAACGACGCGCCCGCGCTGCGCCAGGCCGAGGTGGGCATCGCCGTGAGCGGCGCCGCCGACGTGGCCAAGGGCGCCGCCAGCGCGGTGCTCACCACCGAGGGCCTCGCGGGCATCGTCGACCTCGTGACGCACGGGCGCGCGATCTACCAGCGCGTGCTCACGTGGATCGTCAACAAGGTGAGCCGCACGATCCTCAAGGCGGGCTTCGTGGTGGTGGCGTTCCTCGCCACGGGGAGGTTCGTCATCTCGGCGCTGGGGATGGTGCTCCTCGTCTTCATGACCGACTTCGTCAAGATCGCGCTCGCGACCGACCGCGTGCGCCCGTCGCAGCGGCCCGAGACCTGGGACATCGCCCCCCTCGTGAGGGTCGCGGTGGCGCTCGGCGTGCTCATGCTCGTCGAGTCCCTCGGCCTGCTCGCCGTCGCGTGGCGCCCCTTCGCCCTCGGCCGCCGCGACGGGCGGCTCGAGACCTTCTCCTTCCAGATCCTGCTGTTCTTCGCGGTCTTCTCGATCGTCTCGGTGCGCGAGCGGCGGGCGTTCTGGAGGTCGCGACCGAGCGCCCCCCTCGCGCTCGGGCTCGCGGCCGACGCCGTCGCGGGCGCGCTCGTCGGCGCGTTCGGCCTCGGCGGGCTGCGGCCGCTCCCGCTCGCCCAGAGCGCCCTCGTGCTCGTGAGCGCGGCCGTGTGCTGCCTCGGGGTGAACGACCTCGTGAAGTCGTGGCTGACCGCGCGCATCCACGTCGATGCGCGCCGGCATCCACGTTGATGCAGTGGGGGCCCTCGCTACTCGACCGCGGCGCCCGCTTCGAGCGGCGGCGGCGGGGGCGTCGACTTCACCAGCGCGTCGAGGGCGAAGAGCACCTCGCGCACGCCCTCGCCCGTGACGGCCGACACCCCGCGCAGGTCGATGCCGCGCTCGGCGAACGCGGGGCGCGCGAGCTCCCACGCGGCGCGCGCGTCGGGCAGGTCGATCTGCGACACGACCACCACCTGCGGGCGCTTCGCGAGCTCGGGGTCGAACTGCTCGACCTCGCGCATCAGCGCGTCGTAGCGGGCCAGGAGGTCGATGTCGTCGTCCTGCGGGGTCACCAGGTGCAGGAGCACCCGCGTGCGCTCGACGTGCTTGAGAAAGCGGATCCCGAGCCCCGCCCCCTGCGCGGCGCCGGGGATGAGCCCGGGGATGTCGGCCATGAGGAAGCTGCGCGTCTCGTCGATGCGCACCACGCCGAGGTTGGGCACCAGCGTGGTGAAGGGGTAGTCGGCGATCTTGGGCTTCGCGCGCGACACCGCCGCGATGAACGTGCTCTTGCCCGCGTTGGGAAAGCCCAGGATGCCCACGTCGGCCAGGAGCCTGAGCTCGAGACGGAGCCTCTTGTGCTCGCCGGGCTCGCCGGGCTGGGCGCGGCGGGGGGCGCGGTCCCAGGGCGTGGCGAAGTTCATGTTGCCCAGGCCCCCGCGGCCGCCGCGCGCGGCCACGAGGCTCATGCCCGGCTCGTGCAGGTCGGCCAGCACCGAGCCCGCCTCGGCGTCGATCACCACCGTGCCCACGGGGACCTTCAACGTCTTGTCTTCACCCCCCTTGCCGTTGCAGTCGGAGCCCATGCCGTTCTCGCCACGGGGCGCCTCCCAGCGCGGGCGGAAGCGGTACTCCACCAGGGTGTTGAGCCCGGGGTCGGCCACGAGGATCACGTCGCCGCCCTTTCCTCCGTCGCCGCCGTCGGGGCCGCCGAAGGGCACGTGCGCCTCCCGGCGGAAGGACACCGCCCCCTTGCCTCCGTCGCCCGCGGAGACGGTGATCTCGACTTCATCGATGAACTTCACGTGACGCTCCTGCGGGCGCGGGTGTAGCACTACCTCCCGCCCGGCAGCGCCGGGAAACTGGCGGCGGAACTCCACCGATGGATTCGAACCCCTCCCGCGACAACCCCGACGACCCGAGGACGGGGTTCGTGCGCAGCCTCCCGCGCAAGATCGTCGAGATCAAGGCCACGTTCGGGGCCCTCATCGCCGACCCCCGCTCGACGCGCATGCGCGACGAGCTGCGCCGCAAGCTCAACGCCCTCTACGCCCTCACGCGCTCGTACCAGCTCGGGCGGCTCTCGGAGGCGGTGCGCGCGTGCGTCGACATCCTCGACGCGACGCGCTCGCTCGCGGCCCTGACGCGCCCGCACATCGACGGCCTCGCGGGCTACATCGCCTCGTTCTCGCAGTGCGTCGAGGCCGACACGCAGGACCCCGCGGCCGCCGCCGACGCCGCCCCGACGGGCACCCGCGAGGACGCCTCGCGCGTCGCCACGGTGCGCCTCGCGGCGGTGACGTCGCCCGCGCGGGTGGGCGCCAAGGCCACGCTGCCGCCGCCCGACTACCGCGCCCCCGAGGTGGCTGCGCCCGAGGCCCGCGCGTCGACGGCGCCGTACCGCACGCTGCCGCCGGGCACCACGCTGCGCAAGGGCATGGCCGCGTCGGCGGGCCAGAGCGCGGCGGTGCACGTGCTCTTCGTGGGCAGCTCGGCGCGCGCCAACGCCCTGCACGAGGCGCTGCCCGCCGAGGTCGAGCTGCTCGTGACGCGCGCCGCGGCCGACGCCGCGCAGCGCGCGAAGGACGCGTCGCCCGACGTGATCGTGGCCGAGGTGGGGGGCGCGGCCGACGGCGAGGGGCTGCTCGCGGCGCTGCGGGCCGACGCGCTCGTCGAGTACTTTCCCGTGGTGCTGGTGGCGCCGCCGGGGGAGGCGCCCGAGGCGGTGCGCGAGCGGTGCCCCGAGGCGGCCGACGTGCTGCCCGACGCGGCCGACGGCGCGAGCCTGTGGGAGTCGCTCGACCGCGTGCTCGGCGGCGCCGCGTCGCCCGCCACCGCGGGCTCGCACGAGTTCGGCGACGTGACCCTCGACGAGCTCGCGCGGGTGCTCCAGGACGAGATCCGCAGGGGCCTGGTGGGGGCCGCGTCGCCGCGCGCGCGCGGGGCGCGCATCCCCCTCGGCGCGGGCAACGAGGTGCTCGTGGCCGCGTGGGAGGCCATCGCGCGCGTCCGCGAGGTGGTCGAGCGGCGCTCGCACGGCGCGGTGCGCTTCGAGCTGCCGACGGCGCCGCGGGGGCTGCCGGGCACGCACGTGGTGACCCTCGGCGACGAGGCGGGGGCGGCGCCCCCCTCCGCGGGCGACGACCCGCTGCCGGGGCGCAGGGTGCTGGTGGTCGACGACGACCCGGGCGTGCTGGCGGCCTTCGGGCCGCTCTTGCGCGAGGCGGGCGCCGAGGTGGCCGAGTGCACCGACGGCCGCCGCGCCCTCGCGCTGGCGAAGCGGCTCCGGCCCGACCTGGTGATCGCCGACATCGTGATGCCGGGCCTCGACGGCTTCGGGCTCTGCCAGGCCATTCGCCGCGACCCGGCGCTGCGGCACACGCCCGTGGTGCTGCTCTCGTGGAAGGACGACCTCCTCGCGCGCATGCGCGAGATGGGCGCGCAGGCGCAGGGCTACCTGCGCAAGGAGGCCGGCGGCGAGGTCGTGCTGGCGCGCGCGAGGGACGCGATCCGGCAGCGCACGAGGCTCCTGCGCCGGGTGTCGGAGCTCACGGGCCCGGTCGAGGTGCGCGGGCGCCTCGAGCGCGTGGGGCTCGTGCCGCTGCTCCTGGCCGCGGCCTCGCTCGGCGACGCGACGGTGACCGTGTCGGACCAGTGGAGCGTCACGGAGCTGCACCTGCGCGACGGGCGCCTCGTGTCGGCGCTGCGCACGGCGCACGACGGCTCGCTGGCGCGGGCTGAGGCCGCGCTGGTGCCGGCGATGGGCGCGGCGACGGGGCGCTTCGCGGTGGCGCGCGCGAGGGCGCCGGTGCGCGAGAACCTCCGGGGGGCGCTCTCGGAGGTGATCGACCGCTGCGCGCGCAGGCTCGTGGCCCTCGAGGAGTCGCTCACGGGCTCGGCGCTGCTCGACGTGGTGCGCGTCGAGATCGACCGCGAGGCGGCGCTCGCGTACGCGCGCACGCTGCCCGCGCGCATGGCGGGGGTGGTCGAGCGCGTCGCCGCGGGGGAGGCCCCGCGCGACCTCGTGCTGCGCGACGCGATGGCGCCGTCGGACCTCGAGCCCCTGCTCGTGGAGCTCGCGCGCCGCGGGGCGATCCAGCGCGTGCTCGACGCGCGCGGCGAGGACCTCACCGCGCCGCGCATGTCGTCGGTCGAGAGCGTGCTGCCGCCGCCCGACGCGCCCTCGTCGGCGCCCGAGATCGAGATCGTGCGCGCGACCCCGTCGCCCGGCGACGGCCTCGACTCGCTCGCCGACGCGGTGTGGCGCGAGCTGCGCGGCTCGGTGAGCGACGACGCCGCGGCGCGCAGGCGCAGCTCCGAGCCGGCGGCAGAGCCCGAGCGCGCGGCCCCCCCGGCGCCGCCCACCGACGACGACCTGCCGCCGCTGCCCGAGATCGGCGAAGGGTTCGAGCCCGTGAAGACGCCCGCGACGCCGATGCCCGCGAGGCTCATCGCGCAGTCGATCCCGACGTCGGGCGAGGTGCGCCCGTCGGCGATCGAGCCCGACCGGGTCGAGACGCGCAAGGTCCACTCGGTGCCGCCGCCGACGGGGGCCGACGAGCTCTCTGCGACCGCGCCGTCGCCGGACGACGACCGGCGCGGGCTCGCCGACGACGAGCCCGTGCACACGCGCGAGCTGCCCGACGACCTGCTCGACGTGCTCAAGCACTCGCTCGCCGACGACTCGTCGGACGTGGGCGCCGCCGCCGAGCGCTCCGACGAGGGCGCGTCGCAGGCGGCGCTCGAGAACTCCGACGTGCGCGCCACGCGCGACCGCCGCCCCACCTCGGACCCGATCGAGCGGCCCGCGCCCGCGTCGCCCACGCGCCGCCCGCCCGCGCCGCCGCCGCAGGCGCTCCAGGCGCGCTCGG
>JBDHVF010000628.1:0-5236 GCA_039809605.1 Polyangiales bacterium
CGCCCACACGTCGGCGCGCGCGTCGACGAGGCCCGCGCCACCGAAGGCCTCGGGGGGCATGTACACGGGCGTGCCCATGAGCTCGGTCACGGGCGTCACGCGCTCCTCGGCGATCTGCGCGATGCCGAAGTCGAGCACCTTGGGGAAGACCCCTCCCTCGGCGCGCGTGAGGAGGATGTTCTCGGGCTTGAGGTCCCTGTGCACCACGGCGCCCTCGTGGGCGCACGCCACCGCGTCGATCACGGGCCGTAGGACGCGCAGCGCGTGGGGCAGCGAGAGCCGCGCGCCGGGCAGGCGCGCGAGGTAGGCCGCGAGCGTCTCGCCGCGGAGGAGCTCCTGCACCACGAAGTAGCTGCCGGTGTCGCGGTCGCGGCCCACGTCGAGCGCGTCGACCACGTGCGGGTGCAGCCGCCCGTTCTTCTGCACCCGGTGGATCGCCTGGGCCTCGCGCAGAAAGCGCCGCAAGACCTCCTCGTCGTTGGGGCCCTCGTAGTGAAAGAGCTTCACCGCGCACGCGCGCCCCGCCCAGCGGTTGCGCGCGCGAAACACCGCGCCCGTCGTGCCCACCCCCAGCAGGGCCTCGAGCTCGTACTTGCCGTCAATGATGGCGCCGATGCGCCCGCGTGACCGCTCCGTCAGCGCGTCGTCGGAGGACGAGGCCGCGGGGGTGTCGATGGCTGCGTTCCCGCTCACGTCACGTCTCTACGGCAGAGCCCGCACGGAGCTGGAGCGTCGCCCTCGCGCACGGATGATGCACCGCCGTTGAGAGGGTATGCTGACCCTTCAGCAGGAGCTCCGGAGGTCGATGATGTCGTCTCCCAGTCGGATCGAGGGCGTGGTGCTGCGCGCGAACCCCGGCGTTCTCGCGGACCCGCTGCTGCGCTACGGCGCCATCGCGGCGCTGCTCGCGGCGGCGTGCGGCCTGTGGGTCGCGTCGCGCGAGGCCTCGTCGGCGGGTATGCAGGCTTTTCTCACGTGCGCAGCGGGCGTCATGGGGCTCTCCTCTGCGTTGATCGGGCGCGCGAGGGCGCGGAAGGCCGTCGCCGCCCTCGAGCTCTCGGACGACGGCCTCGTGATCGACGAGGGCACGGCGCGCGTCGAGGTCCCCTGGAGCGCCGTCGCGCGGTGGAGCGTGCGCCCGTCGCGCGAGGGCGACTGCGAGGAGCTGCTCATCCGCTGCGGCGACGGGCGCGCGTGGGGCATCACCCTGCCGCACGACGAGGCCCTGGCGACCGTGCGCGCGACGATGCGCCGTGCCCTCTCGCGCCGCGCGCTCACGGTGCCGCTGCGGGGCGGCATGGACACCTCGGGCCTCACGGCCCTCGTGGTGCTGCTCTCGGTCGCGGCCCCGATGCCCCTGGCCGACACCGTGATGCGCACCGGCGGCGTGCTCGCGGGCGTGCTCGCGTGGGCCGCGGGCTTCGCGCTCGCCGCGCGGCTCGTGATGGAGGTGTGCGTCTCGCGCGTGACCGTGGGCGGCGACGGCGTGGCCCTGCAGCGCAACGGGTGCGAGCGCTTCATCCCCTGGTCGCTCGTGACCGACGTCGACTGGGACGAGTTCGGGGTGCTCCTGCGCCTCAACGACGGCGAGGAGGTGCAGCTCCCGCTGCTCTCTCACGCGATGGTGCGCGACGTGCGCGACGGCTCGGTGGCGCGCGCCGTTCGCCTGCGCGACTCGCTCTACGACCGCCTGCGCGCCGAGCTCGAGGCGTGGCGCTTTCACGGCAGCTCCGACGACGGCGTCGAGGCGCTGCTCGACCGCCGCGGTCGCTCGCTCGAAGCGTGGCGCGACGCGGTGCGACCGCTGCTCGCCGCGGCCTCGGGCTACCGCGCGGCGCGCCTCGACCCTGGCGTGGCCGCCCGCGTGATCGAAGACCCCACGGCCCCCCTCGAGCGCCGCGTGGCCGCGGTGTGGGCCCTGCGCGACCACGACCGCACGCGCGCGTGCACCCGGGTTCGCGTGGCCCTCGACGCCGCGGCGTGCGAGCCGGTGCGCGAGGCCCTCGACCTCGCGGCCCGCGACGACCTCGACGAGATCGCGCTCGACCGCGCCCTCGACGCCGCCGCCGCGCGGGGCTGACCCGATCAGTTCGCGTCGCCCTGCGAGGCAGCCCCCTCGGCGTAGAGGGCGTCGATCTCGGCCGCGTAGCGCGCGCACACGACGGGGCGCTTGACCTTCATGGTGGGCGTGAGCTCGCCGCCCTCGATCGAGAGCGGCTTCGGGAGCACGTAGAACTTCTTCACCGCCTCGACGCGGGCGTAGCGGGCGTTGACCTCGCCCACCGCGGCGTCGAGGGCCTTGCGCACGTAGGGGGCGCCGTTGGGGTCGCCGGGCGCCGCCCCGTCGCCGTGCTCGCGCGCGAGCGCCGCGAGCCGCTCGGGGTCGAGCACCAGGAGCGCCGTGAGGTACGGGCGCCGGTCGCCGATGAGCACGGCCTCTGCGATGAGGGGGTGCCTCTTGAGGTCGGCCTCGATGTTCTTCGGGGTGATGTTCTTGCCGCCCGAGGTGATGAGGATCTCCTTCTTGCGGCCGGTGATGGTGAGGAACCCGTCGGCGTCGAAGGCCCCGAGGTCGCCCGAGTGGAGCCACCCCTCGGTGAGCGTCGCCTCGGTGGCCGCGGGGTCTTTGTAGTACCCGAGGAACACGTTGGGGCCCCTCACCAGGATCTCTCCGTCGTCGGCGATCTTCACGTCGACGCCGGGCAACGGCGTGCCCACGGTGCCGTACTTCGTCTTGCCGGGGCTGTTGAAGCTCGTGGGGCCGGTGTCCTCGGACTGGCCGTAGATCTCTTGAATGGGCAGGTCGAGGCTCGCGAAGAACTCGAGCACGTCGGCGCCCACGGGCGCCGCGCCGCTCACGCAGATGCGCACGCGCCCGAGCCCGAGCGCCTCGCGGAGCTTCGAGAACACCAGCCGCTGCGCCACCCGGTACTGGAGCTCGAGCAGCCCCGGCAGGGGCTCTCCCCGGTTCTTGTGCGCGTGCACGCGCGAGGCGACGCCGCGGGCCCACGCGACGAGCCGCGCCTTCACGCCCGTGGCCTCGCGCAGCTTCGCGGCGACGCCGGCGTTGAACTTCTCCCAGATGCGCGGCACGCCGAAGAAGATCGTGGGCCTGGCGCTCTTGAGGTCTTCGGGCACCTTCTCGATCGACTCGGCGAAGTAGACGCACGTGCCCACCGAGCACCAGCCGTGGATCGAGAGCATCTGCTCGGCGATGTGCGAGAGCGGCAGGTATGACAGGAGCACGTCGTCGGCCGTCGCGTCGGTGAGCTGGAGCGCCACCGAGGCCGTCCACGCGAGGTTTCGGTGCGAGAGCATCACGCCCTTGGGCGGCCCCGTGGTGCCCGAGGTGTAGATCAGCGTCGCGAGGCCGTCGGGCTCGAGCGCCTCGACGCGGCGGTGCACCTCCGCGTCGTCGAGCGCGTCACCCAGCGCGAGGAAGTCGTCCCACGCGATCACCAGCGGGTCGTCGACCTCGGCGCCGCGCATGAGCACCACGCGCTCGAGCTCAGGGAGCGCGTCGCGCCGCGCGCGGACCTTCTCCCACTGCGCGGCGTTCTCGACGAGGATCACCTCGGCCTCGGCGTGGTGGGCGATGTACTGCACCTCGTCGGGCGACGACGTGGTGTAGATCCCCACGGGCACGGCGCCGATGCACATGGCCGCGAGGTCCATGGTCACCCACTCGGGGCGGTTGAACCCGAGGATCGCCACGGTGGAGCCCTCGTCGAGCCCCAGCGCCAGCAGGGCCTTCGCCGCCCGACGGACCTGTCGCGCGTGGTCGGCCCAGCGCGTCGCGCGCCACGCGCCGCCCACCCTGGAACAGTACGCCGGCGCGTCGGGCCGCCGCTTCTCCTGCGCGAAGAGCCGTGCGGGGATCGTGTCTGCCGCCATGTCGCTCGCCTCCGGGGCGTAGGCAATCGCCTCGGGGCGCCGCGTGTCAAGCGCCTTCGGGCGGCGCTACCCCCCGAAGCGCTCGTTGGGGATCACGCGCAGGAGGGCCTTGAAGAGCGCGCCCTGCGTCACGGGCTTCTCGACCACGCGGTGCTGGCCCGCGTCGAGGAAGCTCCGGGTCTCCTGCGAGAACACGCCGCCGGTGACGAACACCACCCGCGCCGACTGGTCGGGCGCGTGCTCGACGAGCTCGCGGTAGAAGTCCACGCCCGACATCTCGGGCATCATCACGTCGCAGAGGATCGCGTCGAAGCGCTCTCCGTTGCGGATGCGCGCGAGGGCCTCGTAGCAGGCCGTGAGCGACTCGACGTCGTGGTGGGCCTGGAGCAGCCGCGTGAGGCTCCTGCACACGAGCGGGTCGTCGTCGATGACGAGCACGTGGCAGCGCGGCACCGCGTCGAGCACCGGGAGCGGGGTCGACGTGCCCGGCCTCGCCGCGCGCCCCACGCCGGGCAGGAGCACCCGGAACGTGCTCCCGCGGCCCGGCTCGCTCTCGACCTGGATCTCTCCGCCCATCGAGGCCACGGTGCCGTGGCACACCGAGAGCCCGAGGCCCGAGCCCTCGCCCACGGGGCGCGTGGTGAAGAACGGGTCGAACACGCGCGCCGCCACGTCGGGGCTCATCCCGTGGCCCGTGTCGCTCACCACCACCTCGACGCGGTCGTCGGCCGCGTGCCCGGTCGCCACGCGGACCTCGTGCTGCCCCGCGGCGCCCTCGGGGATGGCCTGCGCCGCGTTGAGCAGCAGGTGCACGAACACCTGCGTGAGCAGCGCCTCGTTGCCCATCACCGCGGGCACCGGGCGCACGTCCCTCACCAGGGTCGCGCGGTGCTTGATGGTGTTGGCCGTGAGCCTGATGGCCGTCTCGAGGGGCGCCGTGACGTTGATCCGCGAGGTCTCGCCGTGGTCGGCGCGGGTGAACACCGCGAGGTCGCGCACCACGCGCTGCACCCGCTCGGCGGCCTCGCGCGCCGAGGCGATCTCCGACCGGATCTCGCCGAGGGCGTCGCCCGCGTCGGGCCGCGAGGGGTCGCCGGCGCGCTCGGCGTGCTGCTCGACGAGGTCGATGCTCGCGTAGAGCACCTGCAGGGGGTTGTTGATCGCGTGGGCCATGCCCGACGCGAGCGTGCCGAGCGACGACATGCGCTCGCTCAGGGCGAGGCGCTGGCGCACCTCCTCGCGGCCCGTCACGTCGCGCAGCACCACGAGGTGCCGGTCGGGCAGCACGCGCGGCGCGACCGCGACCTCGTACGAGAGCGGCGCGTTGTCGGGGCCGAGGCCC
>JBDHVF010000629.1:0-5216 GCA_039809605.1 Polyangiales bacterium
TGCTCAAACCCGGCGTCGAGCCGCCGGGCTGTTCAAGGATGCGGCCCCTTCGGGGCGCAAGGATGGGGGATCGCCCATCACGCATGACGCGGACGTGATGTGTCGCGCCCGAGCGCCGCAACCGTCGGGACGCATCGCGCATCGATACACCACGCCGGTGCTCGCGCGAGATCACCGCAACGCCCGCGGTCTCATCGGCCCGACGGATTACCACCATCCTTGCGCCCCGAAGGGGCCGCATCCTTGAACAGCCCGGCGGCTCGACGCCGGGTTTGAGCAACCATCACGTCCGCATTCCGCGCGCGGACGCGCGATCGCCTACGTCATCACCCCGCGCGCGCGGATGCGCAACCCCGACGCCCGCATTCCACGCGCAGAGAGGGCCGCCGCTCACCGACGGCGCGGCGGGATCGGGTGCAGCCGGTCGAGCGCCTCGTGGTGGTACATGCCGAGGGCCTCGCGGTGCACCTCGAGCTCCCAGCGGCGCTCGAGGCACCGCGCGCGCTGGGCGTCGAACTGGCGCTCGAGCGCTTCGAGATCGCGCGGGTCGGGGCTCGCGCCGAGCGCCCGGATGCGGTGCGCGATCACGTCGAGCTCGAGCAGGGCGCGCTCGAGGTTCTCCTCGCTGCGCCCGAGGGCCTGGGCCATCTCCGAGAGGATCTCGCGCTGGACGTCGCTCACCACGCGCGCGGGGTCGAGCCGCGTGCGGAGCCGATCGAGGTAGGGGCTCTCGACCCCCTCGCGGACGAGGGATTCGATGCGCTCCTTGAGCTGCGGGTCGTGCATGCCCGAACCATGGGGCCTCTCGTGGGGGAGAGGCAACCGGAGCCCTTTCGTGCGGGTAGAGCGCCGTTGGCGCCCGGGTTCGGGCGTCGGCTCCGGCCGCTACTTCTTCAACAGCCGCTCGAACGCGTTGTTCTTGAACTGCGCCTGCGGCGCGGGCTTCGCCTGCTGCTGCTGCGGGCGCCCGCCGCGGCGGTCGTCGCGCTGCGGCGGCGGCTGCGGGCGGCCCGACGCGCCGGGCACGTTGCCCTGACCCGCTCCGCCCGACTTCGCCGTGAGGCTGATGCGCTTGCGCACGAGGTCCACCTCGAGCACGCGCACCTTGATGCGGTCGCCGGGGCGCACGACCTCGTTGGGATCTTTCACGTAGCGGTCGGAGAGCTGCGAGACGTGCACGAGGCCGTCTTGATGCACGCCCACGTCGACGAAGGCCCCGAAGGCCGTGACGTTGGTCACCACGCCCTCGAGCTGCATGCCGGGCTTGAGGTCCTCCATCGTGCGCACGTCGTCGCGGAACCTCGGGGGTTCGAACTCGGCGCGCGGGTCGCGGCCGGGCTTCTCGAGCTCCGCGACGATGTCCTTGAGGGTGAACTCGCCCACGTCGCCCTGGGCGTACCTCTGCCACTGCACCTTCGAGACGAGCGACGCGTTGCCCACCAGCGACGAGACGTCGGCGCCGAGGTCCTTCGCCATGCGCTCGACCACCGCGTAGCGCTCGGGGTGAACCGCCGAGCGGTCGAGGGGGTTCTCGCCGTCGCGGATGCGCAGAAAGCCCGCGCTCTGTTCGAAGGTCTTGGGCCCGACGCCCGCCACGTCGAGCACCTGCCTGCGCGAGCGGAAGGGGCCGTTGGCGTCGCGGTGCTGCACGATGCGCTTCGCGAGCGTGGGGCCGATGCCCGCCACGTACCCGAGCAGCGACGCGCTCGCCGTGTTGAGCTCGACGCCCACGGAGTTCACGCAGCTCTCGACCACCTCGTCGAGCTTCTTCGCGAGCAGCGGTTGAAACACGTCGTGCTGGTACTGCCCCACGCCGATGGACTTGGGGTCGACCTTCACCAGCTCGGCGAGCGGGTCTTGGAGACGTCGCGCGATCGAGATGGCCCCGCGCACCGTCACGTCGAGGTCGGGGAACTCGTCGCGCGCCACCTCCGACGCCGAGTACACGCTCGCGCCCGCCTCGTTGACCATCACGGTGATGACCGGGCTGTCCTTGCCGAGCACCTCGCGCACGAACGCCTCGGTCTCGCGGCCGTGCGTTCCGTTGCCGACGGCGATGGCCGAGGGCGAGTGCTTCGCCACGAGGGCGCGCAGGGTCTGACGGCTGCGCTCGAGGGCGCCGTCGCCCTGCACGAGCATGAGCACGGTGTGCTCGAGCACGCGGCCCGTGGCGTCGACCACGGCCACCTTGCAGCCCGTGCGCTGGCCCGGGTCGATGCCGATCACGGGCTTCGCGCCGAGCGGCGCCGCGAGCAGGAGGGCGCGGAGGTTCTGCGCGAAGACGTCCACCGCGTCGCGGTCGGCGCGGAGCTTCATCTCGACGCGCACCTCGCTCTCGACCGAGGGCGCCAGCAGCCTGCGCCACGCGTCGGCCACGGCCGCGTCGAGCTCGCCCGCCCACGGAGACGAGCCCTTGCGCCCGGCCATGCGGCCCACCTCTCCGAGGGCGCGCTCGACGTCGACCTCGACCTCGGCGCGCAGCACGTTCTCGGCCTCTCCGCGGCGCACGGCGAGGTAGCGGTGCGAGGGGATCGCCGCGCACGCCTCGCGGAAGTCGTAGTACATCTCGAACTTGGTCGGCGCGCTCACCTCGGGGGCCTTCGTCACCACGAGCGTGCCGTCTCGCAAGAACAGCTCGCGCGCGAAGCCGCGCACGTCGGCGCGCTCGGCCACGGCCTCGGCCACGATGTCGCGCGCGCCCTGGAGCGCTTCTCTCACCGTGGCGACGCCCTTGTCGGCGCTCACGAACGCGGCGGCCTCGGCCGCGGGGTCTCCGTCGGCGGGCTGCGCGAGCACGCGCTGCGCGAGGGGGTCGAGGCCCTTCTCGCGGGCGATCATCGCGCGCGTGCGGCGCTTGGGCTTGTACGGGAGGTAGATGTCCTCGAGCTCGCTCTTGACCCTGCAGCCCTCGATCTTCGCGCGGAGCTCGGGGGTGAGCTTCCCCTGCTTGTCGATCTCGTCGAGGATGGTCTTCTTGCGCTCCTCGAGCTCGCGGAGGTAGCCGACGGCCTCCTCGACGGCGCGGATCTGCACCTCGTCGAGGCCGCCGGTGGCTTCCTTTCGGTAGCGGGCGATGAAGGGCACGGTCGCGCCGCCGGTGATGAGCTCCACCACCGAGCGCACGCCGCGCTCGGGCAGAGAGAGTTCCTTCGCGATGACGACGATGGGGTCGAGGGCCATGGGGTCGCTGCCTCCGTTCGGGGGCGCGGACCATAGAGAACCGAGGGCGCGCGCGCAACGCCGACGGGCGCGCCGCGCGGACGTTGCCTGACGGCTACGCGCCGGCGCTGTTGTCGTTGGTGGGGCGCGCGAGGCGCAGCGAGAGCGCGGTCACGGGGCCGGGGCGGCGCGCGGCGGGCGAGTCGGAGCCCGCGCGCAGGGCCAGCGCCTCGGTGGCCTCGTGCAGCGCCGCGAGCGCGTCGTCGAGGCCCGCGAGCGACGCGTCGAACGAGAGCGGCCGCTGCCGCGCGAGGCAGAGCTGCACGCGCGCGTACGAGACCTTCTTCGCGGGCGCGCGCTTCGCGTCGGGCGCCCCGCGCAGGAGCGAGCGGCGCAGGCGCGACGCGGCCGCCACCACCGCGGGGTCGTCGTCGTGCTCGGCCGCGGCCACCAGCGCCTCGATGCGGAGCTGGGCGCGCTCCCACGCGCGCTCGATCTCGTCGAGCGCGCGCGCCGTCACCCGCACGCCACGGCGGCGCCCCTCGCGGGCAGAGAGCGTTTCCTTCTGCGTGATGACCTCGTGGTGAATCGTCATGGAGTCCTCGTGCGCGTCCGCGATGACGGCTTTCCGTCAGGTTGGGACCGTCGGATTCTGTTACGTGCAGCACACATGCCGCGCCGAAACCTTCGCTCACGGAGAAAGACTCCACACAGAGATCGAATGAATGGAGAGAAGCGTCGCCTGGAGCGTCAGGTTTTTGACGTCCCCCTCGGGAGGGATGACGGTTTCTTGACGCCCCGCGGGAGGGTCTCGGTCGCGCCGGGAGGGGCGGTGGTATACGTCCGCGTTCGATGCCTCCGTCTCACTTCCCCGATGCGGCCCGCGGCGCGCTCGACCTCTTGCGCGCGGAGCGCGACGAGGCGCGCGACGAGGCCCTGGCCGGCCGCGGCGGCGTCGCCCTCGCCGCGCGCCTCTCTCGCGCGTACGACGCGCTGCTCGTGACGTGCTTCGAGCACGCCTCGCGCGCGCTCACGGTCGACCGCCCGCTCGGGCGCGCGGCGCTGCTCGCGGTGGGCGGCTACGGCCGGGCGACGCTCGCCCACGGCAGCGACCTCGACCTGGTGCTGCTCGTCGACGACCCCGAGGCGCCCGCGGTGGCGGCCTTCGCCGAGGCCCTCCTGCACCCGCTCTGGGACGCCCGCATCGCCGTGGGCCACGCCGTTCGCTCGGCCGACGACTTCGTGGCCCTCGCCCGCACCGACGTGCGCACGGCCACCACCGTGCTCGACGCGCGCTGCCTCGCGGGCGACGCGGCCTTCGCGGGCGACGCCATGGCGCGCTGCTCGCGCGCGGCCTTCGAGGGAGACCTCGGGCGCTTTCTCGACGGCCTCGTCGACGAGATGACCTCGCGCCACCGGCGCTTCGGCGCCACCGTGTACCTGCTCGAGCCCGACGTGAAGCACAGCCGCGGGGGGCTGCGCGACGTCGACATCGCCCGCTGGGCGCTGCGCGCGCGCTTCAGGGTCTCGGGCCTCGACGAGGCCCTGCGCGCGGGCGCGCTCACCACCGCCGAGCACGCCGCGCTCGGCGACGCGCAGGAGTTCCTCTGGCGCGTGCGCATGTGCCTCCACGCGCGCACGGGCCGCCGCAACGACCGCCTCGCCTTCGACGAGCAGGAGGAGGCCGCCTCGCGCCTCGTCGACATCGACCCCGAGGCCCGCGCCCGCGACGCCGTCGAGGCGCTCGGCGAGGCGACCGAGCGGCTCATGTCCGCGTGGTATCGCCACGCCCGCGCCGTCTCGACCACCGTGGAGCACCTCGTGGCACGCTGCCGCCCCGGCCGCGCGTCGGTCGAGCACGCCCCGCGCGCCGACCGCCTCGCCGACGAGATCACCCGCTACGACAACACGCTCTGCTTCGCCCACGCCGACGCGCTCCGAAGGTCGCCCGCGCTCGCGCTGCGCATCTTCGAGCTCGCCGTCGCGAAGGCCATGCCCCTCGCGTCGGGCACGCGCGCGGCCACCGCCGCCGCCGCCGCCGACCCCGCGTGGTGCGA
>JBDHVF010000630.1:0-5215 GCA_039809605.1 Polyangiales bacterium
GACGCGGGCGCGGAGATGCTCCTCTCGCACGACGACGTGCCCGGCGGCGACGAGGCGTACGCGCTGAGCCTCGCCAACGTGCGCGCGCACCGCCGCGAGCTCGCCGACGCGGCGCGACGCCAGCGGCGCAGGGCCCGCGAGCGCTGACCGCGGCGACACCGCCCGCCTTCGGGGCGACATCGCGCGGGCGCTTTCCCCGCCGCCGCGCCGGCCGTGCGCGTCGGCGTGCGGCTTCATTTCCACGCCGCCGGCCCTATTTTACAGCGCCGCGGAGGGTGCTTCATTCGGGTGCAGACGACCGCCGGGCGCGTCGCCCGGCGCGGTCACGATTCCTTCGAGGAGGTCATTGGAGATGAAGCGCTTGATTCCGTGGAGCGTGCTGCTGATGGGCGCGCTCGTGGCAGCGGGGTGCGGCTCCAGCGAGCTGTCGGGCAACGCGCCGGCCGACGGCGCCGCCGACGTCGCGGCCGACACCGCGCCCGGCGAAGACACGCCCCCGACCACCGACGCGCCGCCCGGCGTCGACGTGCCGCCCGGCGTCGACGTGCCTCCGGCCGAAGACGTGCCGCCCGGCGTCGACGTGCCTCCGGCCGAAGACGTGCCTCCGGGTGAAGACGCGCCGCCCGCGATGGACGTCCCCGGCGTCGACGCGCCTCCCGCGATGGACGTCCCCGGCGTCGACGTGCCGCCCGCGATGGACGTTCCCCCGGACATGCCGGGCTGCGCCGACCCCGCCGCCACGCTCTGCGCGGGCGTGTGCGTGAACACCCAGACCAGCGCGGCCAACTGCGGCGCGTGCGGGCGCGCGTGCGCCGCGGGCCAGCTCTGCAGCTCGGGCGCGTGCGTGACCACGTGCACCGGCGGCCTCACCGCCTGCGGCGCGAGCTGCGTCGACCTTCGCAGCAACGCTTCGAACTGCGGCGCGTGCGGAACCGTCTGCGGCAGCGGCACCCTCTGCTCGGGCGGCGCGTGCGTGTGCCCCGAGGGCCAGACGCTCTGCGCGGGCGCGTGCGTCGACACCCGCGCCGACGGGCGCAACTGCGGCGCGTGCGGAACGGTCTGCGGCGCGAGCCAGGTCTGCGCGATGGGCGCGTGCCGGCTGAGCTGCCCCGCGGGGCAGACGGCCTGCGGCGCGGCGTGCGTCAACCTCTCCACGAGCAGCGAGAACTGCGGCGCGTGCGGGCGCGCGTGCCCCGCGGGCCAGGCCTGCGCGGGCGGCGCGTGCGCGTGCCCCGCGGGGCAGACGCTCTGCGGCGGCGTGTGCGTCGACACGACCAACCGCTCGGACAACTGCGGCGCCTGCGGGCGCGCGTGCGCCGCGGGGCAGGTGTGCTCCGCGGGCGCGTGCCAGTCGTCGTGCGCCGCGGGCACCGACCGCTGCGGCGCGTCGTGCGTGAGCCTCGCGAGCGATAGCGCCAACTGCGGCGCGTGCGGCGTCGCGTGCACCGGCGGGCAGACCTGCCAGGGCGGCCGCTGCGTGTGCCCCGCGGGCATGGGAGGCCCCGGCCCCGGCGGCGGCGCCCAGGCGCTCTGCGGCGGCGTGTGCGTGAGCCTCGCGAACAGCGCGACCAACTGCGGCGCGTGCGGCAACGCCTGCCCCGCGGGCAACGTCTGCACCGCGGGTCGATGCCTCCCGATGTGCCTGCGCGGGCAGACCAACTGCGGGGGCACGTGCGTGAACCTCCAGAACAGCGCGGCCGACTGCGGCGCCTGCGGCCGCGCGTGCACCGGAGGCCAGGTCTGCCAGATGGGCCGCTGCGCCTGCGGCTTCGGCGCGACCTCGTGCGGCGGCGCGTGCGTGAACCTCGCGACGAGCGCGTCCAACTGCGGCGCGTGCGGCCACGCGTGCCTGCCGGGCCAGTCGTGCACCGCGGGCCTGTGCGTCTGCACCGGCGGCCGCACGCCCTGCCCCACGGGCTGCGCCAACCTGCTCGACGACCCGGCCAACTGCGGCGCCTGCGGGCGCGCGTGCGGCGCGGGCCAGGTCTGCGTGCTCGGCACCTGCTCGCCGGTGTGCCCCGCGGGCACGCAGCAGTGCTCGGGCACCTGCACCAACACGCAGCTCGATGGCAACAACTGCGGCGCGTGCGACCACCCCTGCTTCGGCGGAACCTTCTGCGCCGCCGGGGTGTGCACGTGCAATCCGGGCTTCACCAACTGCGGCGGCGCGTGCGTGAACACCGCGTCGAGCAACAACAACTGCGGGCGCTGCGGCAACGTGTGCAGCGGCGGCGCGGCCTGCGTGGCCGGCGCGTGCACCTGCCCCGCGGGCGCCACGCGCTGCGGCACCACCTGCGTGAACCTCCAGATGAACAACGCCAACTGCGGCGCCTGCGGGCGCGCGTGCGGCCCCCGCCAGAACTGCTTCATGGGCGTCTGCCGGTAGATCTCCGCGATCCCTGCGCGGCGCGCGTCGCGGCCTATACTCCGCGCGATGCCCACCGCCCGCTCGCTCCTCGCCGCGCTGCTCCTCGCGGGCGCCGCGTCGCTCGCCGCCGCGCCCGCCGCCGCGCAGGACTGGGACGTCGGCCCCGCCCGCCCCTCGCGCCCCTCGAGACCGTCGCGGCCCTCGCGACCCTCGCGACCCTCGCGACCTTCGAGACCCGTCGCGCCGCCCTCGGCGCAGCCCGCGCCCGCGAGCGACGCCGCGCGCAACGACCGCATGATCGAGCACCTGCTGGACGTGCTCACCCGCGGCGCGGGCGACAACGCCGTGGCGCTCCCGACGCTCCTGCGCCTCGTGCGCGAGCGCGACGGCTCGCTCGAACGGCTCACCGCGGACCTCGAGCGCCGCGCGCAGTCGGGCGGCGCCGAGGGCGCGGGCGCGTCGCTGGCGCTCGGCGACATCCTCCGGCAGGGCGGGCGCCTCGACGAGGCCATCGCGCGCTACCGCCGCGCCGCCGAGCTCGCGCCGAGCTCCCCCGCGCCCGTGCTCGCGCTCGCCGAGGCGCAGCGGCAGATGGACCGCCCCGCCGACGCGATGGCCTCGTACGAGCGCGCCCTCTCGATGGGCGCCTCGGGCGCGCGCGAGGGAGACATCCTGCGCGCCCTCACGGACCTCTCGCTCGCCGCGCGCGACGTGGCCCGCGCGCGCGCGTGGCACCAGCGCCTCGTGGCGCGCTCGCCCGGCAGCGCCTCGGTGCGCCGCGAGCTGGCCGACGCGCTCATGTCGCGGAGGATGTTCTCCGACGCCGTCGCCGAGTACCAGTCGCTCGCCCGCGCGCTCGCGGGCGACAACCGCGTGCTCCCTCCGGTGCTGCGCGACCTCGGGCGCGCGCAGATGCAGGCCGACCGGCTCGACGACGCGCTGGCGACCTTCCGCCGCGCGCTCTCGCTCGCGGGCGCCGACGCGGGCGTGCGCCGCGAGCTCTACGACGACATGACCGAGCTCTACACCCGCCGCCGCGAGCTCGACGCGTGGGTGCGCGAGCTCGAGTCGCAGGGCGGCGCCACGTGGGACCGGATGATGCTCCTCGGGCGGCTGCACGCCGAGCAGGGCCACGTCGACCGCGCCGTCGCCGCGTACCGCCGCGCCATCGCGCTGCGCCCCACGGACGTCGACGCCCACGTGCAGCTCGTACAGCTCCTCGCGCAGGGCGCGCGGCTCGACGAGCTGCTCGCGGCGCGCCGGAGGCTCGTCGAGGTGGCGCCGCGCAACCCCACGTTCGTCACCGACCTGGCCGACGAGCTCGTGCGCCGGGGCCGCCGCGCCGAGGCGCTGCAGCTCCTCGCGAGGGCGAGCGCGCGCGCGGGCGACGACGCCGACGTGCACGAGCGCCTCGCGCAGGTGTACGCCCGCATGGGCGAGGCCCAGCTCGCGCTGCGCGAGACCGAGCTCGTGGCGCGCTACGACCCGTCGGACCCGGCCGCCCTCGAGGCCCTCGGCGAGCGGCTCATGGAGCAGGGCGACCGCGCGCGCGCCCTCGCGACGTGGCAGCGCATCCGGGACGGCGCCCGCGACCGCGCGCGCGGCGCCGCGGCGCTGGCCGAGGTCTACGGCCGCCACGACATGGTGCCGCAGGCCATCGAGCTCTACCGCGAGGCCCTCGCGCTCAGGCCCGACGAGCTCGACTACCACAAGGGCATCGCCGTGCTCGAAGAGGCCGCGCGGCAGTTCGAGCCCGCCATCGCGTCGTGGCGCAGGGTCATCGAGCTCGCGCGCGACAGCCGCGAGCTGCGCCGCGAGGCCCGCGCCCGCATCGTCAACCTCTGGAACCTCCAGGGGCGCCTGGCCTCGCAGCTCCCCGCGCTCGAGCGCGCGTTCGGCGCGACGCCGCCCGACCTCGAGGCGGGCCGCGACCTCGCCGAGGTCTACGCCCGCCTGCGGCGCTTCGAAGACGCCGACCGCACGCTCGCGCGCCTCGTCGCGGCCGAGCCCGGCGACGTGGCCACCCTCGCGTCGCTCGAGCGCCTGCGCACCCAGCGCGGCGACCTCGCGGGCGCCGTCGAGGTGCTGCGCCGCCTCGTCGAGGCCGACCCCCGCCACGCGCGCGAGTGGTACCAGCGCCTCGCGTCGCACGCCCTCGCGCTGCACCGCGACGACGAGGCCGTCACCGCCGCCGCCCGCGCCGTGGAGCTCAACCCCGACGACGCCTCGGGCCACCTGCGCCTCGGCGAGCTCTACCGCGCGCGCAACGACGCCGCGCAGGCGGCGGCCTCGTTCCGCAGGGCCCTCGCGCTCAACGACCGGCTCTTTCCGACGTACTTCCAGCTCGCCGACCTCGACCTCGCGCGCGACGAGCCGCGCGAGGCCGTCGAGCTCTACCGCAGGGTCATCCGCCTGTGCCCCGACGACGAGTTCGTCGCGCGCGCGGGGCGCATGGCGATCCAGGTGGCGCCCGCGGCCGACGCGGTGCGCGACCTCGAGCGCGACCTCTCCGCGGCGTCGGCCTCGGCGCCCGGCCGCGCGGTGCTGCGCCGCCTGCTCGTCGACCTCTACGCCGCCACGTCGATGCCGCTGATCCACACGGTGCGCCACGGCGCGCCCGCCGACGCCGAGCGCGCCCGCGCCGCCCTCGCCCGCCTCGGCGCGCGCGCGCTCAAGCCCCTGCTCGACACGCTCACCGACGCCGACCCCGCGCGGCAGCGCGCGGCGCTCGAGATCCTCGGGTACCTCGGCAACCCCAACGCCACCCAGGCGCTGCTCGCCGTGGCCGACGGCGACGCCGCCCGCGACGAGCGCGTCGGCGCCCTGCGCGCCGCGGCCACGCCCGCC
>JBDHVF010000631.1:0-5214 GCA_039809605.1 Polyangiales bacterium
CGAGAGGTTTCACCTTCGGATCGAGTCTCGAAACCTCCCCATCGAGAGGTTTCACCTCCCGATCGACAGGTTCGACGCCCCGACCGAGAGGAGAAACCTCCGCCTCCAGTCTTCGAACCTCTCGATCGAGAGGTTTCACCTCCGGCTCCTGGTCTCCGAACCTCTCGCACCAGAGGTTTCACCCGTCGCTCACGGTCTCGAAACCTCTCGCGCGAGAGGTCTTCCCTTCGGGGCGTGGGAGTCCGAACACCGCGCCGTGGAGGTTCTACGCGCCGTTGCGCATGCGCGACGTCCCGCGGAGTCGAGCGCTCGGCGCGCTAGCGTGCCCAGAGCGTCGCGAGGTCGAGCTCGATCGCGTCGAAGGGCTCGGCGCGCACCTTCTCGTCGCCCTCCCAGGTGTCGACGAGCGTGTAGCGGCCGTTCTCCAGCCGGTAGACCTCCAGCACGTGAATGCGTGGATCGACCAGCCAGTAGTGCGCGACGCCCTCGCGCCGGTAGACCCGCATCTTGCGGCCTCGGTCGCGGGCCTCGGTGCGCTCGGAGAGCACCTCGCAGATCCAGTCGGGCACGAGCGTGATCGCCGCCGCGTCGGGGATGACGGGCATGCGCTCGCGACGCCAGCCCGCGAGGTCGGGCGCGACGATGTCGGGCGCAGCGCCCAGGTGCAGCTCGGGCTCCGCGAGGATCACCCAGCCGCCAGGGCCGCCACGTCCACGACGAAAGGGCGGACCGAGCTCGTCGCCGAGGCCAACAGCAGCGTTCGCATGGGGCGTTGCAGGCCGCGGCATGGTGAAGAGCTCGCCGTCGATGATCTCGGCGGTCATGTGCTCCGGCGCGTTGCGATACCCCGCGACCACGTCCGCGCGCAGGTTGGGGAACTCGGCGTCCATCGCGTTTGCGGGATTGGCTGCCATGCGCCCGCGACGCTACCACGGTCGCACGTACCGACGGCTCAACGCGCCGCGGAGTCGTGGTAGCTTCGCCCTCTCCGACCCGCATGCAGTCCGACGACGCACGCCCCGACGACTACGACCCCCGCAGCCTCGAATCCCTGCGCGGCCTCGCGCGCTACCACGCGTGGATCCGCGACGCGTTCGGGGACATCTTCCGCGGCCGCGTGCTGGAGGTGGGCGCGGGCACCGGCAACTTCGCCGAGACGTGGGTGGGCGACGCCGACGAGGCCGTGCTGGTCGAGCCCGCGCCCGCGCTCCACACGCGGCTCGCGGCGCGCTTCGCGCAGAACCCCCGCGTGCGCGTGATCGGAGACACGCTCGCGGGCGCGATGGCCTCGGGCGCGGTGGCACCCGCGAGCCTCGACGCCGTGGCGATCATCAACGTGCTCGAGCACCTCGACGACGACGTGGGCGAGCTCGTTCGCATGCGCGAGGCGCTGCGGCCGGGCGGGGCGCTCGCGGTGTTCGTGCCCGCGATCCCTGCGATCTACGGCTCGCTCGACGCGCTGGTGGGGCACCGGCGGCGGTACACGCGCGAGGGCCTCGCGGCGGCGGTGCGCTCCGCGGGGCTGGAGGTCGAAGACCTGCGGTGGTTCGACGCGGCGGGCGTGGTGCCGTGGTGGCTGGTGGGCCGGGTGCTGCGCGCGCGGTCGTTCGACGGCCCGCTGGGACCCCTCTACGACCGGTGGGTGGTGCCCGTGGTGTCGCGCGTCGAGCGGCGCTACGGCCCCCCCGTGGGAAAGAACCTTCTCTGCCTGGCCCGTGCCCCGGAGGTGCGATGAAGCTGTCGGTGGTGATGCCCTGCTACAACGAGCGGGCGACGGTGCGCGCGATCGTCGCGCTCGTGCTCGCGCAGCCCTACGACCTCGAGGTCGTCATCGTCGACGACGGGAGCACCGACGGCACGCGCGAGATCCTCGCCGAGCTGGCCGAGGCCGACCCCCGCGTGCGGGTGGTGCTTCAAGAGAGGAACCGCGGCAAGGGGGCGGCCCTTCACCGCGGCTTCGCCGAGTCCACGGGCGACCTCGTGCTCGTGCAGGACGCCGACCTCGAGTACGACCCCGCGGACTACGCCACGCTGCTCGCGCCGATCTTCGAGGGCAAGGCCGACGTGGTCTACGGCTCGCGCTTTCTGCACGGCCCGCGGCGGGTGCTCTACTTCTGGCACTCGGTCGCCAACCAGGCGCTCACCACCATGAGCAACATGATCAGCAACCTCAACCTCACCGACATGGAGACCTGCTACAAGGTCTTTCGCCGCGAGGTGCTGGCGCAGATCGCGCTCGAAGAGGAGCGCTTCGGCTTCGAGCCCGAGGTCACCGTGAAGGTCGCTCGCGTGCCCAACGTGCGCATCTGGGAGGTGCCGATCTCGTACAACGGCCGCACCTACGCCGAGGGCAAGAAGATCGGCCTCAAAGACGCCTTCAGGGCCGTGTGGGTGCTCGCGCGCCACGCGTCGCTGCCCACGGTGTCGCGCCGGTCGTAGCTCACCGCGCCGCGGGCACGTCGACCACCGCCCCGTCGCGCACCTCTCCCTCGCTCACGCTCACCGACACGCGCACGACGCCCGCGGTCACCTCGTAGCGCGGGCCCGTCGCGATCCCTCCACCGCTGTTCCACCCGGTCGGCAGCGGAACGGTCGCCGACCACTGGCCGCCGCGCGCGTCGGTCCACGCCTCCCACCTGCGTTCGAAGTCTCGAACGCGCATCGGGAGGTGCAGCACCACGCGTGTTCCGTCGGGCGCGTGGCCTCGCAGCGTGGCGCCGCGCACGCGCTCGTAGACCCACACGCCGGGCACGGGCGAGGTGAGCCCCGCGATGCGCGTGCCGTCGGCGAAGACCGGCCGCAGGTGCTCGAAATGGGCGACGCCGAAGCTCACCGAACCGCTGCCGCCGAGCACCGCCGCCGCGATGGGCACCTCTCGAAGGTAGGCCCCGTCGAGCGCGAAGCCTCCGCGCGCCGAGCGCTTGACCGAGCGACGCCCCGTGGGCGACGGCGGGTCGAGCACCGCCGCGCTCGGGAACATCATGTAGCCCGCGTCGTGGCGGTCCATCACCGCGAGCGCGCGCGCCTCGTCTCCGCGCCACGCCGACTCGGCGTCGTCCCACGCCTCGCGCGAGGTGTACGGCCCGAAGCCCGCCACCACCACGGGCCTGCGAGAGAGCCACATCACCTCGTGGCCCATCGTCCAGTGCGCGAGCACCGCGTCGCGGTGGCCCCGCGCCACGGGCGCCCTCGCGCGGAGGTAGAGCGCCGCCTCGTGCACGCCCAGCATCCAGTGACCACGCACCGGTACGAAGGTCTCGCGTGCGTCGGGGTCGGCGACGATCCAGAGGAGCGTGAGCGCGAACGCCGCGGCCGTGACCCGCGACGGCGTGAGGGCCTTCACGCGACGCGCGACGAGCGAGAGGAGTTCGAAGAGGCCGAGCGCCGTCCACGCGCCGAAGAGGGCGGGCAACGCGCGGCAGAAGCGGTTCTGCAAGAGCGCGAGGCCGAGCAGGCCGCCGCCGACGAGGGCCAGCGTGAGCGCGGCCTCGATGCGTACGCGCGCCGCGCGCCGCACCGCGAGCGGCAGGAGCACCGGCGTCGCGAACGCGAGCAGCCCGAAGACGTCCCTCGCGCGACGGGTGCCTCCGCGGAGCAGCGGAAACGACTCGACGACGCTGGCCATCCATGGGTCGCGCGTGGCGAGCCAGTCGATCATGCCCGCCGCGAACTCGTCGCGCACCGACGGCAGTAGAAGCTGGATCGCCACCGCCACGGGCGCGAGGAGCCCCACCGCCACCGCGACGCGCGTCACCGCCGCGCGCCATCGGGGAGCGTTCCAGACGCGCCATCGGGTGACCGCCGCGAGGGTCGTGAGGCTCACCCCGGCGATCGCGAGGAGCAGCGGTTGCAGATACGAGAGCTGGAGGTGGTGAAAGGGCGCGTCGTGCGCGCGGATCCACGGCCCGTCGATGAGCACCAGCGCGAGGGCGCCGCCGCAGAGGGCCGGTCCCCCGGTGCCCGCGAGGGCGTGGAGGCGCTCACGCGGTGGAGGCGCGTCTTCGAACGCGAGGCGCAGCGCGAGGGCGGCGCCCGCGAGCGCGCACTGCATCACGGCGCCCGAGAAGCCGTGCACGACGACGAAGACCACCAGCGCGCCCCAGAGCTCGAAGCGCCACGCGCGCGGCGACGGAGGCGGCGCCGAGAGCGCCCAGAGCGCGACGAGCGCCGTGGCGAAGGCTTCGAAGACGTGGTGGTCGGTGCGCCCCACGAGCGCGGTGAGCGTGGCCGTGGGCAGGGCCGCGGTGATGATCCCCGCGAGCAGCGCGGCGGGCTCGCGGCGCTCGCGGTCGGGCTCGATGCGACGCGCGATCGACATCGCCATCACCGCGACGATCGCGCCGAGCACCGGGGGCACCCACGCGATGATGCGGGCCGCGCGGGCGGGGTCTCCACGCGCGCCGAGGAGCCACGCGGGCAGCGCGAGGAGCTGGTCGAAGCCGGGGCCCCACGGGGCGAACGCGCCGCGCGGCCAGTCGATCCACGGGTCGCGCGCGGGCACGTGGGGGAAGCGCGCGAGCGTCTCGAGGGCGCGTCGCATGTGGTGGTGCGAGTCGGTGTCGAGCGGCAGGGTCTCGCCGTCGACGAAGACCACCGAGCGCCATGTAGAGCGGGTCCAGAGCGCGACGAGGGCGATGAGGGCGGTCGAGAGGGCGCGCCACACGCGAACGCGCGTCGTGGCCTCGGGCAGTACGTGCGCGGGGGGCATCGAAGAGCGGTGATGCTACCCGCTCCGCCGCCGCTCCGTGGCGCGGAACCACGGTGCGGCGGCCGAGGACGGTGCTCGCTACACGAAGCGCTTGCGGCGGCCCTTGAGCTCGCCTGCTTGAGCCTTGATCTCCCGGTTCAACTGGAGCCGGTCGAGGTCCCTGTCGGAGATCTTGTCGAGGCGTTCGCCCTCTTGAAGCCCGAGCCCTCCGGGCGCGTCGCCGCCCACCACGCGGTTGCGCGGCTTGCCGTCGTCGACGGCGTGAGTCTTCTTCTCACCGGCCTTGTTTCGAGGCTTCTTGAGCGTGTGCTCTCCCGGTTGTGCCCTCATGGTCCGCACCTCCGTGCGCCCTGCGAGGGGCGCATCGGGGATGGTTGCCATCGGCGTGCCGCCCTCCCCCCGTCCCCCTCCCGCGGACGCGGGAGGGGGACGGGGGGAGGGCGAAAGCCTCAGGTCGCGATGCGCGAGCGCGCGTCGAGCACGTCGTTGCAGGCGCACATCGCGGC
>JBDHVF010000632.1:0-5207 GCA_039809605.1 Polyangiales bacterium
GCGCGCGATGCGCACGGCCGCGTCGGGCACCGGCGCGCCGCCGAGGGTGACCAGCGTGCCCGCGAGCGACACGGGCCCGCCCTCGTCGCCGCCCTCGACCCGCACCAATGAGACCGCCGTCTGCGCGCGCACCAGCACGTCGTGCTCGGGGCCCTCGACCCGCTCGCCCTGCACCGAGGTGAGCGCGCGGAGCTTGTGCACGCCGGCGCCGCCGAGCGCGCGCGCGTCGACCCGCAGCGCCGCGCGCCCCGACGCGTCGGTGACGCCCGACGCGAGCGTGCGGCTCTGCTCGCGCACCTCCACCGCCTGCCCCTGCGCGGGGAAGTTCACCACCTCGCCCACGCGCAGCGTCACGATGAAGGGCGCGGGCTGCGCGCCGAGCTCCACGGCGCCCGCGGGCGCAACGAGGTCGACGGTGACGTACGGGGCGTCGAGGTTCACGCGGATCTCCGCGCGCCTCGGCGCCGTGGCCCCGTCGCCCGCGTAGTACGCCGTCGCCGTCACGACGCTCTGCGCGCGCGTGAGGGGCACCGTGTGGGTGGCCTCGCCGTCGGCGCCGAGCGTGAGCGTGACCGATTCCTCGCCCGCGCCCGGCGACGACACGCGCAGCGTCACCGTGCGGCGCGCGAGGGGGGCCGAGCGGTCGTCTTGAAGGCGCACGGCGAACGTGAGCGACGAGCGGTCGGGCGCGAGCCGGGGCTCGACCCGGAGCTCCGACGCGGCGAGCACGCGGAGCGTGAACGCGTCGGCGCCGTCGTGCACCGTAGCGAAGACGCCGCATGCGGCCACCGACGCCGCCAGGCACCACGCGCGCGTCACGTTCATCGAGGTGTACTCTGCCCCAGCCGTACGATGCCCCGCAACGGTTCGAGGAGCCTTTCTTGACGGGCCCTCGCGGCGGCCGCGACCATCTGCGCGGAGGACGAGGTGACGACCGATGGGTAGCGCGACGCACGGCAGGGTACGGTGGGCGCTCGCGCTCGCGGCGACGCTCGCGGCGCCTCTGCCCGCGCTCGCGGTGCCCCGCGTGGCCTCGCGCGACGCGCGGGTGGCGGGCGTGCCCGCGACGGCGCGCTACCTCGTCGACGTGGGGAGCTTCACGTCGGCCGACGACGACGGCGCGCTCTGCGAGCTCGCGCGCGGCGCACTGGTGGGCCGCCTCGCGCGCGAGGGCGCGGTGGTGATGCGCGACGCGTCCGTCGACCGCCGCGCCGTGGAGGGCATGGTGCGGCGCCGTCGGCTCGCGGGGTACCTCATCGAAGGGCGCGTGCGCGTGGTGAGCGTCGCGAGCGCGAGCCGCGTCGAGGTGTCGCTCGTGGTGCAGACGTGGCCGGGGCGCGAGTACCGCTTCGAAGCCGCGGTGACCGTCACGCTGAGCGGGGTCGGGCCGCGGCGCGGCGTCGAGGTGGGCGAGGCCACGCGGCGCGCGGTGCAGGCCGCGGCGTCGCGCGCGCTCGGGCAGTTCGCGGCGGGGTGACGGGTCAGCGTCCGGCGCGCGAGAGCGCGCCGTCGGTGCCGAGCACGAAGGGCCCGTTGGGCAGGCGGCCGAGCAGGGCGCCGACCTTCTCGCGGTGCTCCTCGGGCACGGGCCAGCCCTTGGCCACGAGGCCGTCGACGACGGTGGTGCGGATGCGCATGCTGTCGTCGCGCGCGAGCAGGGCGCAGAGCGCGGGCGCGGTCGAGGGGTCGTCTTGCGCGAGCAGCGTGCGTACGGCGTGGAAGCGGGTGTCTTCGCTCGCGTCTTCGAGGAAGGGCAGGACCGCCGGGGGAACGCGCGGGTCCTTCTCCTTCTCGAGGGCGATGATGGTCTGGATCTTCCGGTCGGGGTTCTTCTGGTAGACGGTGTCTTCGCCCTTGAGCATGTCGACCAGCTCGCCCACGAAGACGTCGGCGTCGACGAGCTCGCGCAGCATCTTGATCGGCCAGTTGACCGCCGTCGACTTGCGCAGGAACTCCTTCACGGGCTCGACGGCGCTCTCGCCGCCGCGCGTGACCGCGTCGAAGATGTACTGCTTCTCCTCGCGGTCGGTGATCGACGGGTCGACCGTGAAGTTGAAGCGCGGGAGCAGGGCGCGCCACGCCTCCTCGGTGCCGAGCTTCGCGAGGTACTCGATCGACGCGAAGCGGTCGGGGCTCAGCGAGCGCTTGTCCATCACCCGCTCGATGTGACGGGCGAGGAGGCGCTCCTGCTCGGCGGGTCCGCCGGGGCTCTTGCGGAAGAAGTCAAACAGTCCCATAGGCTCTATCGGGTGGGGGAACCGCGTGACGAGGGAGCGATTGTTCCCCGGCGCGCGGCATCACCGGGGGCGGCGGACACTAGCGCGGGGCGCGGTCAACTTCCACTTCCGCCCGTGCCGTCTCCCTCCTCGACGCCCGTGAGCTCGGAGACGAGCTGGTTGGCGCGGTACACGATGCCCCCGAGCTCGGGGTGCTCGACGTTGATCCGGTGCTCGCGGTTGCCGTTGATGATCTGCAGGAGCCCGTCCTCGATCTGCTCGATGGGCTTCTCGAAATACATCGCGAGGTAGAGGTTGTAGCCCACCGCCACGAGCAGCCCGAGGAGCGTCGTGAGCAGCACGGGCAGCGCCACGTCGTCGGCGGGCGCCTTCGCGGCCGTGATGCTCCGGAGCACCAGCGCGCCCGCGTTGCCGGGCGTGTACGCGCCGGGCATCGGGGTGCTCATCGCGAGGTACTCCTCGTCGCCGAGCGTGAGCGTGGCGCTCTGGCGCCCGCGCAGGAGGTTCTGCAGCCCGCGCTGGTTGCACCACGCGCGGAGCTGCTCCTTCTCGCGCTGCTGGCCCACCGAGAGCGACTGCACCATGCAGCTCTCGCCGTCGCGGAAGAGGTAGCCCACGGCGACGCCGATGCGCTGCGCGTCGCTGCGGGCGGCGCTGTCGGCGAGCACGAAGCCCACGAGCAGACCGCCGCGGATCTGGTCGTTGACGATCACGGGCGCGACGGCCACCTCGAGCCAGCCCTGCTCGCCGTACTTGATGTAGTCGCGCACCACGTGGCCGCGCGGCGCCGCGAGCGCGTTCTGCACCGCGGGGAACTCCTGCCCGACGTTGCGGCCCACGTCGAGGCGCCGGTCGGCGTTGCGGCCCACCACGCGGCCGTCGGCCGAGAGCACCGCGACGAGCTCCGCGGGGCGCCCGCGGCGCGGCACCTGCGCGCCGACCTGGCGGGCCATCGCCTCGCTGAACGTGAAGGCCGCGTCGCGCTGGGCGCTCTCGCTGTCGGCCGCGAACACCGCGGCGAGGTCGGGCGCGTGCGTCGCGGCCTCGACCGCGTCGACGAGCTGGTCGCCGTCCTGCGCGCGCACCGCGTCGAGCAGCGACGTCGAGCGGTCGACCGAGGGGGCGACGTCCGTCGCCAGCGCCTCGGCCGCGCGCGACCGCACCAGCGCCCACCCCAGGATGCCGACGAGCAGCACCGCCACGACATTGCCTACCAGCAGCTTCCAACGCATCGATGAGCTCCCTCGTGGTGCGCGGAGATCGCCGTGGGTGTGACCGCCCGACGCTCCGCCTGCGACGTTCCGCCCGGAACCATCGCCACCAGAGGGTGTTCCCCATTGGCGGCGGCAGGTCAATAGCGGTACTCCATCGCGCAGGTAACACCCGCACCAAAGCGGGGTCAAGACTGCGGAGCAGCCCGAATGCCCCCCGAGACGCCCGCCGGCACCGGCCTGGCGGTCCTGTCGCACCCACGCTTCTTCGATCACAGCCCGCCGGGCTTTCACCCCGAGCGCCCCCGGCGCCTCGAGGCCGCCGAGCTCGGCGCCCGCCGCGCCCAGACGTCGTCGCGCCCCGTGGCCGTGGCCGTGCGCGACGCCACCCGCGAGGAGCTCGAGCGCGCCCACGACCCCGCGTGGCTCGACCGCCTCGAGCGCACCCTCACGATGCCCGCGGGCTACCTCGACGCCGACACGTACTTCAACGCCTCGACCCGCGCGGCCGCGTGGCTCGCCGCGGGCGGCGCGTGCGCGATGGTCGAGGCCCTGCGCGACGGCGCCGCCGACGTGGCGATGCTCCTCGCGCGCCCGCCGGGCCACCACGCCACGCGCCACCGGGCCATGGGCTTCTGCGTGCTCAACAACGTCGCCGTGGCCGCAGCGCACGCACTCTCGCTCGGCTTCGAGCGCGTCGCCATCGTCGACTGGGACGTGCACCACGGCAACGGCACGCAGGACATCTTCTACGACGATCCGCGCGTGCTCTTCGTCTCGCTCCACGAGTCGCCCGCGTACCCCGACACGGGCTACGTGCACGAGACCGGCGGCGCCCGCGCGCCGGGCATGACCGTGAACCTCCCGCTCCCCTCGGGCTGCGACGGCGGCGCCTACGCCGCGGCCTTCGAGCGCGTGGTGCTGCCCGTGCTGCGCGAGGCCGCGCCCGACCTCGTGCTCGTCTCCGCGGGCTACGACGCCCACGCGCGCGACCCCCTCGCGACGATGCTCCTCGAGCGCGGCGACTACCGCTGGATGGCCGCGCAGCTCCGCGAGGTCGCCCGCGCGTCGGCCCGCGGGCGCGTGGGCGTCGTGCTCGAGGGCGGCTACGACCTCTCGGCGCTCGAGGAGAGCGTCGAGGACACCCTCCTCGGCCTGCTCGACCCCGCGTCGGCGCGGCGCCCCGTCGACACGCCCCAGTCTCGCTCGGCCGACGCGGTCGTGCGCGCCGTCGAGCGCGCCCACCGTGGCGCGTGGGCGAGCCTGCGGTGAGCCGTCGACTCTCCCGTTGACGGCGCGCGGGGGCGTGGCGCAAGGTGCGCCCCACACGATGTCTCGCCTCCCGCAGCGATTTCGCGCCGTCGTGATCGCGGTCCTCGCCGCGTGCGCCGTCGCCCCCGCCCTCGCCCAGAGCCGCCGCCCCACGCCGCGCGAGGCCATCGAGCGCAACCTCGCGCCGGTCTCGTCGGCGATGCGCGACCTGAACCTCACCGACGCCGAGCGCGCGCAGCTCGCCGACGTGCGCGACCGCGCCGAGGCGTGGGCCGCGGAGATGGTCGAGGCCGAGCACCACCGCGACCACGGGTCGGTGCGCGCCCGAGCCCGGCGCATCGAGCTCCTGGTGCGCGTGCTGCGCGCGCGCGTCGAGGCGATGCGCGCCGAGGCCGCGGCCGCCGAGCGCGAGCGCGCGGTGGTGGCCTCGACCGAGCGGCGCACGCAGGCCCGCGCCGAGCTCGAGCGCGCGGCCGAGCAGCGCATC
>JBDHVF010000633.1:0-5203 GCA_039809605.1 Polyangiales bacterium
GCCCGCGCCCGTGGAGCCCGCCGCGGTGACGCCCGCCGCGCCCGCGCCCGTGATCGCGCCGCTCCCGCCGGCGCAGCCGCCGACGGTCACCCGCGTGGCCTCCGCGCGCAGGCACCGCGTCCGCACGCGCAGCTCATGACGTTCACCTTTCGCGCGATGAACACCGACGTCGCGGTGGCGGCGCCCTCGCTCGACGAGGCCGGCGAGATGCGCCTCGCCGAGCGCGTCGCGGCCCTCTTCGCCGAGCGCGAGCGGCGCTTCAGCCGCTTTCGCGCCGACAGCGAGCTCTCGCGCCTCAACCGCGCCGCGGGGCCCGTCGCGGTCTCCGAGGAGATGTTCACGGCGCTCGACCGCGCGCGGCGCTTCGTGGCGCTCTCCGAGGGGCTCTTCGACCCCGCGGTGGGCGGGGCGCTCGCGGCGCTCGGCTACGACCGCTCGTTCGCGCCCGGCGCGCTCGACCGCGACGCGGCGCCGGGCGACGCGCGCCGCGCGAGCCTGCGCGAGCTCACGCTCGACGCCGACGCGCGCACCGTCACCCGCCCCGCGCACGTGCAGATCGACCTCGGCGGGGTCATCAAGGGCCGCACCGTCGACGACGCGTCGGCGATGCTCCCGTCGCCGTCGTTCGTCGACGCCGGCGGCGACGCGGTGATGCGGGGCGCGGGGCCCGACGGCGAGGGCTGGACGGTCGACGTCGAAGACCCGGCGGACCCTTCGCGCGCGCTGCTCACCCTCTCGGTGACCGATCGCGCCGTCGCCACGAGCGCGCCCAACCGCCGCCGCTGGCGCGCGGGCGCGGTCGCGGCGCACCACCTCGTCGACCCGCGCACCGGCCGCCCCGCGCGCTCGGACCTCGCGCAGGTCACCGTGCTCGCGCCGCGCGCCGAGCTCGCCGAGGTGCTCACCAAGGCCGTGTTCCTCCTGGGCGCCCGTGAGGGGCGCGGGTTTCTCGAGCGCTTCGACGGCGTGTCGGGCGTGCTCGTGGGCGTCGACGGCCGCGTGACGCGCGTCGGCGAGCTGGAGGTGATCGATGCGTAGGTACATCTACTGGGGCTCCGCCCTGTCGCTGGTCTTCTTCGCGCTCGCGACCGCCGCGGGGGTGCGCGCGGGCGTGCTCGCCGACACGACCCCGAGGCCCGACGGCCCGTGGCTCTGGGTGGCCTCGCGCGCCGCGGGCGTCACGGCCTTCGTGGCCCTCTCGCTCGACACGATCTTCGGGCTCCTCGTCTCGACGGGCGCGGCCGACCGCTGGGTGCCGCGCGCGCGCAGCGTCGAGGTGCACCGCTGGCTCTCGACCGCGTCGCTCTCGCTCACCGCCGCGCACGCCGTCGCGCTCGTCGGCGACCGCACCGTGCGCTTCGACGCGCTCGCGGTGACGGTCCCCTTCCTCTCGCCGTACCGCCCCGCGGCCGTCGCGCTCGGCACGCTCGCCGCGTGGGGCGCCGCGCTCGTGGCCGCGAGCTTCGCGCTGCGCGGCTCCCTCGGCGCGCGCACCTGGCGCAGGCTGCACTACCTCTCGTTCGCCGTGTTCGCCGCGGCGCTCGCCCACGGCGTGCTCGCGGGCACCGACGCGTCGCGGCCGTGGATGCGCGCGATGTACCTCGGCGCGGGCGCCGCCGTCGCGGCGCTGGTCGCGTACCGCGTCGCGGCGCCCGTGCGCGCCCTCGTCGCGCGCAAGGCGTAGGCGCTACCGGCTCGGCGCGCGGAAGACCAGCATGTACTGGCGCTCGAGGCCGTCGACGGCGCGCTCGAACGCGTAGCCCGCGGCCTCGAGGTCGGCGCGCACCTCCTCGGGCGGTACGCGCGCGTGCATCGGCGGGCCGCTCGGGGAGTCGCGTCGAAAATCGACGATGACCACGCGCCCGGCGGGGCGCAACCAGCCGCGCAGGCGTTCGAAATAGGCGCGTCGGCCCTCGATGTGGTGCCACGTGTCGACCACGAGCACGAGGTCGACGGCCTCGGGCAGCATCGGGTCGTCGGGCGTCGCGAGCGTCGCGAAGAGGTTGGCGATGCCCTCGCGGCGCGCGCGCTCGCGCATCCACTGGACCATCGAGGGCTCGACGTCGACGGCCCACACGCGCCCCTCGGGCGCGGCCCGCGCGAGGCGCACCGAGAAGTACCCCGTGCCCGCGCCGAGGTCGGCCACGCGCGCGTCGCGCGAGAGGGCGAGGGCGCTCACCACGAAGTCGGGGCGCTGCCACGCGTCGCGCTCGGGGCTCTCGAACTCGCGCGCCCAGCGCGCGGCGTCGTCGAAGCGGTGGTGGTACGCGGGCGTCGCGTCGCCGTGGCCGTGCTGCGCGTGCTGCGGGGGCTCGGGGCACGTCGCGCGCTCGTGGGCGCACGCGGCGAGGGCGAGGGGGGGCACGAGGGCGAGCGGGAGCTTCATCGCGGCGGTTGTATCAGAGCGGCGAGGTGCGCGTGGCGGTCGACATGGAGCGATCGTCGGAGACGCGTGCGCTTCGAATCCGCGCGGGGCTTCGTCGCGTAGTGACGGCCGGACCCTCACTCACAGGAGCGACACCATGAAGATCAAGTCGAACGTCAAGGCTGGCGAGGTCTACAACATCCAGAAGCCGGGTCACTGAAGCCGCCGACGCGTCACCGGCGCGCGCCGCTACGCGATCGCGCGGCGCGCGTCGGAGACGATCACCCCGTCGACCAGATCGATCTGACGGTCGCAGCGCGCCGCGAGCCGCGGGTCGTGCGTGACGATCACGAAGGCCACACCGAGCTCGCGGTTGAACTCCCGCAGCACGTCGAAGATCTGGTCGGCGGTCTTCGTGTCGAGGTTGCCCGTGGGCTCGTCGGCGAGCACCAGCGGGGCCCCGAGCGCGAGGGCGCGGGCGATCGCCACGCGCTGCTGCTGGCCGCCCGAGAGCTCCGTCGGCCGCGCGTCGGCCTTCGCGGCGAGGCCCACGCGGTCGAGCAGGGTGACGGCGCGGGCGTGCATGTCGGGGGTGATCCTGCCGCGCACGGCGACCATGGGCATCATCACGTTCTCGGCCACGCTGAGCGCGGGCAGCAGGTGATGAAACTGGAACACGAACCCGATGGACCGCCCCCGCAGGCGCGTGAGCCCCTCGTCGTCGAGGTCCGCGGTCTCTTCGCCGAGGATCGCCATGCGGCCCGCGTCGGGGCGGTCGAGCAGCCCGAGGATGTTGAGCAGCGTGCTCTTGCCCGAGCCCGAGGGCCCCACGAGCGCGGTGAACTCTCCCCGGTCGACGCGCAGGTCGATGCCCTTGAGCACGGGCGTGACGACGGAGGTCCCGTACGACTTGCGCACGCCCTCGAGCAGGAGCACGGGGTCAGCCATTGCGAATCGCCACCGCGGGGTCGAGCCGCGAGGCGCTCCGCGCGGGCAGGGCGGCCGCGAGCAGGCCGGTGACGAGCGCGATGGCGCTCGAGCGCGCGACGAGGGCGGCCGTCACGTCGACGGGAAAGGTCGCCGACCCGTCGGGGTTGCGCGCGAGGCTCGAGAAGAACGCGCCGAAGCCCACGCCCAGCGCCGCGCCCGCGAGCGAGCCCACCACCCCCACCAGCGCGCCCTGGATGAGGAACACCAGCAGCACGTCGCGGCGCCCGGTGCCCATCGCGCGGAGGATGCCGATCTCCTTGCGCTTCTGCACCACGGAGACGACCAGCACGCTCGCGATGCCCATCGCCACCGCGACGATGACGAAGAACTGGATCATGTCGCTCGAGCTGCGCTGCGACCGAAGGCCCACGAGGAGCTGCGCGTTGGTGACCATCCAGCTGTCGGCCACGAGGCCCGTGCGCGCGGTGATCGCCGCCGCCACCGCGTCGGCCGAGAAGAGCTCGCGCACCCGCAGGTCGATGCTCGACGCGCCGCCCACCAGGTCGAGCAAGGTCTGCGCGCCTCGCAGGGGGAGCACCACCCAGCGACGGTTGACCTCGCGGTTGCCCAGGTCGAACACCCCGCTCACGCGGTAGGTCGCGTCGGCGCCCTCGACCGACGCGAGGCGGATCACGTCGCCGACGCCCACGCCCAGGTCCGACGCGAGCTCGCGGCCGATCACGCAGGTGGTCGGGGTCACGTCGAAGCGCCCCGCGATCATGCGCTCGCGCACGGGGTAGATCCGCGCGAAGCGGTCGGGGTCGACGCCCTGGAGCACCACCGCGCGGCTCGCGTTGCCGCGCGCGGCCACCGCGGGCCCCGACGCCGTGGGCGACACGTCGGTCACCTCGGGCATCGCCTCGAGGCGCGCGACCTCGAGCTGCCAGCCCACGATCGACCGCACCCGCTGCGCCGTGCGCTCGACGCGCGGCGCGGCGAGCGCGTCGCCGCCGGGGACGAGCAGCGGGCGCGCGACCTCCTCGGGCGGGCGCACCACGACGTGCGCCTGCGTGCCGAGGGTCTGGCGCACCAGGCTCGCCTGCAACCCGTCGATCAGCGCCGAGAGGAACACCATCACCCCGACGCCCACGGCCACGCCGGCGACGATGAGCACCGACTGCATCCGGCCTTCGCGAAAGAACCGCAGCGCGAGGAAGAGCGACGTGGGCATCGGGTTGGCCTCCTCACCGCGGCGCGGTCGACGGTCTGACGCGCCGGCCGACGAGCGCCGCCGGGCCGGCGCCGACGGGCACCACGCGCTCGCGGTCGCCGAGGCCCGCGACGAGCTCGACGACCTCTCGCCCGCGGAGCCCGAGGCGCACGGGGCGGCGTCGCGCGCGGCCCGCGGCGTCGACCACCATCACCCAGGGCGCGCTCGTGGCCGCGTCGCGCACGGCGTCGAGCGGGAGCGTGAGGGCGTTCGCGCGGCGCGCGACCTCGACCTCGACCGAGACGGTCATCGACGGGCGCAGAAACCGCGGCGGGTCGGGCACGCGGAGCTTCACCTCGACGGTCCCGCGCTGCGCGTCGACCGCGGGCGCGAGGTACGTCACCGTCGCGGGAACGAGGCGGTCGGGGAAGGCCTCGGCCGACACGAGCGCGTGCTGCCCCACGCGCAGGTCGGCGAGGTTGCGCTCGTCGGGCGTGATGAGCACCTCGGTCGGCCCGTCTTCGAGCAGCACCATGAGCACGCGGCCGGGGCTCGCGACGTCGCCCGGCTCCACGTCGCGCCGCAGGATCACGCCCGCCGCGGGCGCCTCGACGCGGGCCTGCGCGAGGCGCGCTTCGGCCACCCGCAGCGCCGCGTCGGCCTGGGCGCGGCTGGCGACCGCGACGCGCACGTCGCTG
>JBDHVF010000634.1:0-5202 GCA_039809605.1 Polyangiales bacterium
CCGTCACCGCGGGCCGCGCGCCGTACACGCCGGGCGCCGCGCCCACCGGCGTGCGGAAGCGCGGCGCCCCCGTCGAGGCGTCGTAGCCCGCGAGCACCACGCCGTCGCGCGTCGCGAGCGCCACCGCCACGGCGTCGCCCGCGGCCACGGGGGCGCAGCACGCGGGGGCGTCGGCGTCGGCCGTCCACTGGAGCGTGCCCTGGTACGCGTCGAGCGCGTGCAGCCGCGCGGGGCCGCGCGACCCTTCGCCCGCCAGCGCGATCACCTGCTCGCGGTGCACGAGCGGCGACGACGTGAACGGCACCCTCGCCGCGTAGCGCCACACGAGTTCGCCCGAGCTCAGGTCGATCGCGCTCACCGACGCGTCGCCCGTGGTCACCACCAGCAGCCGGCCCACGCGGCGCATCTTGAACGCGCCGCCGTGACGCGAGGTCCACGCCCAGCGGGCCTCGCCCGTGCGCAGGTCGAGCGCGACCAGGCGGCGCTCTCCCTCGGCCAGCACCACGATGCGCGGCAGGCCAGGCGCGCTCACCGCGTGCGCGATGGCGGGCGCTCCCACGCGCGGCGCGACGCGCGCGCTCCAGAGGGCCTCGCCCGTGGCGACCGAGCGGAGCTCCGCCTCGCCGCGAGGGGAGAGCCGCAGGATGCCGTCTCCCGCGAGCGTCGTGGCCGCGCGGCCCACGGGCGCCGACCACACCGCGACGCCCGTGGCGCGGTCGAGCGCGTGCAGCTCGCGGCTGCCGGGCACGATGAGCCGGTCGCCGCAGAGGAGCGTGCCCGCGAGGTCGAGGCCCTCGATCTCGGCGTGCCAGCGCTGCGTGTACCGAAGGCGAGACATCGCGGCGATGTCGGGCTCGGCCTCGGGGGGGCGCGACGCGGGCGCGACGGCGCGGTAGAGCGTGGGGTCGTGGTTGACGCGCGTGTCGGGGCGCTCGATGTCGCGGAGCCACCGGCGCAGCGCGCGGGCCTCGCTGCGCAGCGCGCGGAGGCGGAGGTTGCGGGCGTGCGCGCGGTCGGCGCGGGCCATCGCCGACGCGAGCGCGAGGGCCGCGTCGAGGCAGGGCGTGACGAGCGAGCGGGGGTCGAGCGCGGGCACGGTCACGGTTCCCTCGCCGGGGCGAGAGAGCGTGACCGAGAGCTGCTCGTCGGCCGCGAGGCGCAGCGCGAGGGTGGCGTCTCCGACGAGCGCGCGCAGGTGGAACGCGCGCCGCGCCGCCCACGCTTCGAGCAGCGGGCGGCAGAGCGACACGAGGCGCTCGACCTGAAGGAAGACGAAGCCCCGCGCGAGGTCGAGGCGGCGCCCGCGGAGCTCGAGGCCGACGCGCCCGCGCACGAGGAGCCCGTGCAGGTCGGCGTGCGCGCTCTCGGGGCGGGGCGCCGAGCTCGACCCGGGGATCAGCGCTTCGAAGGTCACGCCCACGACCGAGGCCGCGCCCGAGCCGCACACGGCCGTGCGCGGACGGCTGCGCCATCGGATCGCCACGGCGTCGCCGCGCTCGGGCTGCGCGAGCGCTCCCTCGGAGGAGGCGAGGCGGTCGGCGAGCGCGGTGAGGTGGCGCGCGAGGTCGGCGTCGAGGCCCGGCAGCGAGGCGATGACCGAGCGCGCCTGCGCGACGAGCTCGCCCACGGTGACCGGGTGGTCGACCACGCGCACGTCGGGCTGGGGCCCCGCGCGGTAGGCGCTCACGAGGAGGGCCGAGTCGCCCGCTGCGACGCAGAGCTCCCACGGGGCGTCGAGCGAGGTGACGAAGCCTTTGGGGGCGCGCGCCTCGGCCACGGTCACGCTCACGGTGAGCAGGTCGCGGAGGAAGTACGCCGCGTCGTCGGGCGAGGTGGCCGCGTGCAGCAGCTCTCCGGCGAGGGCGAGGTCGAGCGCTCCGCCGCGCAGGGCGCGCGCCGTGGCGCTCGCGAGCGCCCCTCGTACGTTGCCGGGCTGAGTGGGCGTGAGGTTCAGTTCGAAGGAGGGCATTCGACCTTGCGTGTCCCGCGTGCGCGCGTCGATCGCCCGTGTGCGAGGCGAAGGTTCGACCCCGGTGGTGACGGTGCAATCGCGCGCGCTCCCGCCGCGTGGTGTTGACGAGGCGATCGTACGGACTGCCCCCTCGCGGACAAACTTCTCGGCCAACCCCCGCGAAACGACTCAAGACGTTGACAGCCGATCGCCCGAGAACGCGACGGCGGAGGACCCGCGCGCGGAGCTCCGCATGGGGTCAATCCGAACGGGGCGGGAGCTCCGACCGCGGTCGTCGCGCGGGCCATGGCGTCCACCGGGACGCGTCACGAAAGGCCCCCGCCGCGAGCGCGAGCACCACGCCGGCGAGCGGCAGGTGGTAGCGGTCGCCGCCGAAGAACACCGCGTGTGTGGCCGCCACGGCGAGCGCCGTCGCCAGCGAAAGCCGCCCCGCGTCGCCGAGCGGACGTCTCCCTCGCAGCGGCACCACCGCGAGGAGCGCGAGCGCGAGGCAGAGCTTCCACGACGCGGTCATGCGCGCGTGCCAACGGGCGCGCGTCGCCGGGGCGACGAGGTCGGGCCGTGCGGTCGCGACGTAGTCCACGGGGAAGCGCTCGTACGCGAAGGTGTGCTCGAGCTTCGCGCCCGCGAGGGCGAGCCACCGCCCTGGGTGCGCGCGGATGTGGCCCCACGCGACGCGCCTCCAGCAGCGGTCGCGCGCGGCCTCGCCGACGACCCCGCGGCAGCCGTCGTCGGCCGTGAGCGCGAGGTAGGTGCCGTCGGCGCGAGGCACCGCGCCCACCGCGAGGTTGCTCCCTCCGTTGGCGCTCACCAGCGCGCAGCCGTCGATCGCGCGGCAGTTGCGAGCCGTCCACGGGGCCACGAGCGCGAGCGTCGTCAGGGCCGTGACCAGCGCGCGGGAGAGCTTCTGGCGGGCCGTTCCCGACGCGACCAGCGGCAGCAGCGGCGCGAGCACGATCGCCTGCGGCCGCACGTACGTCGCCGCCGCGAGCGCCGCGCCCACCCAGTGCCCCCGAGCGCCCCGCGCCGCGAGCCACACCGCGAGCGTGAGCAGCGCGCCCCAGAGCGTCTCGGTCATGGGCGCGGCCGCGAAGACGATCTGCGCGGGCATGAGCGCCAGCGCGAGGGCCGCGGCGTGCGCGTGCGCGGGCCTCGACGCCACGCGCAGCGCGAGGCGGTGCGTGAGGGCGACGGTGGCCGAGCCCGCGAGCGCTCCGCCGAGCGCGACGACCCACGGCGCGACCCCGAAGAGCGCGTAGAGCCCCGCGAGGAACGAGGGGTAGCCCACGGGGTAGTACGCCGTCGGCACGTGGGGGTCGGCCCGCGGGCCGAACATGAAGCACGAGTACCCCAGGCCCGACGCGATCGCGCGCGCGCCGCGCTCGTAGAGCTCGCCGTCCCACGCGGGCGGCACGCGCGCCGCGAGGCCCCAGGCCATGCGCGCCGCGAACGCGAGCGCCGCGAGCGCGGCCGTCGCGCGCCTATGCATCGACGTCTCCCGCGCGAGGGAGCACACCGCCCGCGAGCACGGCCAGCAGCGGGGTGAAGACGAAGTGGTAGCGGTCTCCGCCGAAGAAGACGCAGTGCACCGCGACGCTGCCGAGCACCCCTCCGAGGCAGAGGCTCTCGACGTGCGAGCGACGTCTCGCGGTGACGAGGGCCAGCAGCGCGAGCGCGAGCACGACGCGGTGGTGCGCCGTGGTGACGCGCGAGACCGCGTCGGCGCGCGAGGCCGTGAGGGCGCCGGCGTCGCGGAGGTACGCCGCGGGCGCGGCCTCGTAGTCGAGCAGGGCGCGGGCCTTGTCGGGCATGAGCGAGGCCCACCGCAGCGGGTGCGACGCGATGCGATGCAGCGCCTCGGCGCCGTAGCAGCGGTCCTTGGGGACCTCTCCTCGCACGCGGTCGCAGCCGACGCCGGGGGGCAGCGGGCGGTAGTTCCCGTGGGCCTCGGGCTCGGTGCCGATCCAGAGGTTCGAGCCTCCGTTGGTCGACACGAGCGCGCAGCCCACGGTGGCGCAGTTGCGGGCCGTCCACGGGAGCACCGCCGCGCACGTCGCCGCGCCCACCAGCGCGAGCGTGCCGAGCCTCGCCGCGAGCCCGCGCGACGGCGACGCGAGCAGCGCCAGCACCGGCGCGAGCACGAGCGCCTGCGGTCGCACCAGCCCCCCGACGCCCGAAAGAAGACCCGTCGCGAGGGCAGAGCGCGCCGCGCCCGAGCGAGCGTGACGGGCCGCCGTGAGCGTCGCCGCCGCGAGCAGGGCGCCCGAGACGGTCTCGGTCATGTACGTCGAGGCGTAGATCACCGCGCCCGGAGAGAGCGCGTAGAGCGCCGCGGGCAGGTGCTCGCGGCCGGCACCGTACGCGCGGCGCGAGAGCGCGACGACGCACGCGACGGCCAGCGCCGCGGCGACGACGTTGAGCGCGCCGGCCACCATGGGCGACGGCCCCGCGAGCGCGTGCCCGAGGCCGAGGAGCGCGGGGTAGCCCACGGGGTAGAACGCCGTGGGCTTCCAGGGCGGGAGGTTGTTCCACGTGTCGACGTAGCCGAGGCCCCGCGCGATGCGGCGCGCGGTGCGGGCGTAGAGCACGCCGTCCCACGCGACGGCGGGGGGCACGCGCGCGAGCCACGCGACGCGCACGGCCACCGTCACCGCGCACCACAGCGCCACCGAGCGCCTCACGGCGAGCGCCCGTCGCGCCACGCGGTGAAGCCCATCGCCGCCGCGGGGGCGAGCAGCGGCACGAGCGGGAGGTGGTAGCGGTCGGCGCCGAGAAAGACCGCGTGCGTGAGCGCCGACGCCGCGCAGGCGCCCAGGGCGAAGCGGGCGACCTCTCCGCGGGCGCGCGACGCGAAGAGCGCGAGGGCCCACCACGCGAGCGAGAGCCACGCGGCGCCGAGCGCGACGCGCGCGCGGTTGGCCGAGCGGCCGAGGGCGTAGCTCACCGGGTCGTGCTCCCACGCGAAGGTGAGCGCGAGCTTCATCGCCGCGAGCGAGAGCCAGCGCGCGGGGCGCTCGGCGACGCGCGCGGTCGCGACGCGCGACATGCAGCGGTCGCGCTCGACCTCGCCGTGCAGGTGCGCGCACCCGTCGGAGGCGCCGGGCCTGCGGTAGCCGCCGCGCGCCTCGGGGAAGGTGCCGATGAGCAGGTTGCTCCCGCCGTTGGTGCTCACGAGCGCGCAGGCGTCGAGGCGGCGGCAGTTGCGGGCCGTCCACGGGGCCACCACCGCG
>JBDHVF010000635.1:0-5193 GCA_039809605.1 Polyangiales bacterium
GCGCGGCGCGGGCATGTTCGAAGCGCGCATCAGCGCGGCGCCGCGGAGGTCGCCCACGGCGCGCGTGACGAAGCCCGCGATGTCGGCCATGAAGCCCGCGCGGGTGTCTTCGCCGCGGGCCATGGCCGCGAGGCGCGCCTCCCACGCGCCCGTGAGCTCGGGCGAGCGCAGCGCCTCGACGGGGAGCGCGTCGATGAGCCCCTCGCCCACGGGCGTGGCCGCGAGGGCCTTGCCGTCGCGCGTGACGTACCCCCGCTTGAGCAGCGTCTCGATGATCGACGCGCGCGTCGCGGGCGTGCCGAGGCCGCCGTCTCTCATCGCCGCGCGCAGGGCCTCGTCTTCGATGTCGCGGCCGGCCGACTCCATCGCCGCGAGGAGCGTCGCCTCGGTGTAGCGCCGCGGGGGCTTCGTGCGCTTCGTCTCGACCGCGTAGCGCCCGTCGAGCCGCTGCCCCTTCGTCAGCGACGGAAGCGGTTGCAGCTTGCTCTCGTCGTCGCCGAAGCCGGCGACCTCCTGCCAGCCGCGCGAGAGGCACTGGCGCCCGTGCGCCACGAAGCGGTCGGGCGGCGGAGGGAGCTTCGCGATGAAGCGGTCGACCTCGGGCTCGGCGGGCTCGTCGCTCGCGGGCTTGACCTCGGGCGCCTCGGGCACGTCGGGCGCGCGCCCGTCGTCGGCGCCCACGCGCGCCACCGCGGTGGTGAGCGCGAACTCGGCGTCGGGGTAGAACACCCCCAGAAAGCGCCGCACGACGAGCTCGTAGAGCCGCAGCTCGTCGCGGTCGAGCGAGGCGCCCGAGGGCGCGCGCGGCGTCGGGATGATCGCGTGGTGGTCGCTCACCTTCGCGTCGTTGAAGACCCGCGGCGAGCGCTTCGGGGGGCTCTCTCGCAGCGCGCTGGCGAAGCGCGCCACGGGCGCCCACGACGAGAGCGCGTCGAAGAGGGACGGCAGCGTCGGGAAGATGTCGCCCGAGAGGTGCCGCGAGTCGGTGCGCGGGTACGTGAGGAGCTTGTGGCGCTCGTAGAGCGACTGCGCGAGGTCGAGCGTGCGCTGCGCCGAGAGGCCGAAGCGCGCGTTGGCCGTGCGCTGGAGCGACGTGAGGTCGAAGAGCAGCGGCGGGGCGACGCGCTGGCTGCGGGTGCTCACGGCCTCGACCACGGCGCCGTGGAGCTTCGACGCGGCCTCGACGCGCGCGAGCACCTGCCGCGCGAGGTCGGCGGTGTCGAGCGCCGAGCGGCGGTCCCACGTCCACCGCGCGCGAAAGCCGTCGGCGTCGTTCGAAGCGCGCAGGAGCGCGGCGACCTCCCAGTAGTCGCGCGGCGCGAACGCTCGGATGGCCTTCTCGCGCGCGGCGACGAGGGCGAGCGTGGGGGTCTGCACGCGGCCGACCGAGAGCAGGGCGTCGCCCACGGCGCGCTGGCGCAGGGTGAGGGCGCGCGTGGCGTTCATGCCCACGAGCCAGTCGGCCTCGGCCCTGCACCGCGCGGCGTCGGCGAGGGCGTCGTAGCGCGAGCCAGGCCGCAGCGACGCGAAGCCCGCGCGAATGGCCGCGTCGGTGAGCGACGAGATCCAGAGGCGCTTGATGGGCAGCCGCGCGCCCGCGAGCTCATAGGCCCAGCGGAAGATCAGCTCGCCCTCGCGCCCCGCGTCGCACGCGTTCACCACGCACTCGAAGCGGCGGTCTCTCAAGAGGGCGCGCACGACCTTCCACTGCGCGAAGCCCGAGCGCACCGCGCGGAGCTTGAAGCCCGCGGGGAGCATCGGGAGGCTCCCCATCGACCAGTGCTTCCACGCGGGCTCGTAGGCCCCGGGCTCCTCGAGCTCGACGAGGTGGCCGATGCACCACGTGACCACGTGCGAGGGCCCTTCGAGGCAGCCGTCGCCGCGCCTCGTCGCGCCGAGCACGCGGGCGAGGTCGCGCGCCACCGAGGGCTTCTCCGCGATCACCAGTTGCATCGCCGCGAACCGTGGCACCGCCGCGCCCCCGCGCGCAACGCCCTCGCGGACGTTGCCTGTCGCGCAACCTTTCGCCCCGGCCCGCGATAACCCCCGCATGCACGCGATCCTCTCGCTCGCCCGTGACCTCGCCCGCGACCTCGCCGACCTCGTCGCGCCGCCCGTGTGCGCCGCGTGTGGCGCGGCCTTTCCGCCCTCGCCGCCGCTCTGCGCGCTGTGCCGCGGGCACCTCGCGCCGCCCGACGACCCGCCGCCCGGCGTGGCCGTCTCGTTCGACCACGGAGGGCCCCTCGCGAGGGCCATTCACCGCGCCAAGTACGGACGCGACCCCGGCGTGGCGGCCTCGCTCGGCGCGCTGCTCGCGGAGACCTGGCGCGCGGGCGCCGCCGTCGACGTGATCGTGCCGGTGCCGCTGCACCCGGCGAGGCTCGCGTCGCGGGGCTTCAACCAGTCGGTGGAGCTCTCTCGCGCGCTCGCGAAGAGGCTCGGCGCGGGCATGCTCTACGACGGCGCGAGGCGCGTGCGCGACACGCCCTCGCAGGTGGGCCGCGACCGCGAGGCGCGGAGGCTCAACGTCGAGGGCGCCTTCGCGGTGAGCGCCGGGGTGAGGGGCGCGCGCGTGCTGCTCATCGACGACGTGGTCACCACGGGCGCGACGCTCGGGGCGCTGCGCGCGGCGTGCCTCGACGCGGGCGCCGAGAGCGTGGGCGCGGCGGCGCTGGCGAGGGCGCCGCTGTTCATGTCGCGGTAGTCAGGCGCCGAGGCGGGTGCGCTTGGGGATCACCACGATGCCGTCTTCGGAGACGGTGAAGTGCTTGCGGTCTTCTTCGAGGTCGAAGCCGATCTGCATGCCCTGGGGGATCTCGACGTCCTTGTCGATGATGACCCTGCGCAGGCGCGCGTAGCGGCCGACCTGCACGCCCTCGAGCAGGATGCACTGCTCGACGTGGGCGAAGGAGTTGACGCGCACGCCCGCGGAGAGCACCGAGCGGTGGATCTGCCCGCCCGAGATGATGCACCCGTCGCTCACGAGCGAGTCGGTGGCGATGCCCACGCGCGCGTTGCTCTGGTCGCTGAAGACGAACTTGGCCGGGGGGTCGAAGCTCATGCCCGTGCGCAGGGGCCAGAGGCGGTTGTAGAGGTTGAACTCGGGCTTGATCTCGACGAGGTCCATGTGGGCGTCGAAGTAGCTCTTGATGGTGCCGATGTCGCGCCAGTAGGTCATCGGCCCCTCGCCGGGGATCACGTTGGTGCCGTAGTCGAAGATGAACACCCGGCGCCCCGCGTCGACCATCGACGGCAGGATGCTCTTGCCGAAGTCGTGCGCGCTCTCGTCGTTGGCCTGGTCCTTCAGGAGCTCCTCTTCGAGCGCGCCCGCGCCGAAGATGTAGTTGCCCATCGACGCGAGCGACCAGCCGGGGCGGCCCGGGATCTCGGGCGGGTCCTTGGGCTTCTCGACGAAGCTCAGCACCCTCCCCTCGGCGTCGACGCCGAGCACGCCGAAGGCCGTGGCCTCCTCTTTGGGCACGGGGATGGCGGCCACGGTGAGGTCGGCGCCCGTGTCGAAGTGCCGGTCGAGCATGAGGCGCACGTCCATCTTGTAGATGTGGTCGCCGCCGAAGATCACCACGTAGTCTGGCGACGCGTCTTGCACGACGTTGAAGCACTGCCACACGGCGTCGGCGCTGCCCTTGAACCACGACAGCCCCGTGCGCTGCTGCGCGGGGATCGTCTCGATGTAGTTGTCGAGGATGGGCGAGAGCCGCCACGCGCGGGCGATGTGCTCCTCGAGCGAGGCGCTCTTGTACTGGGTGAGCACCTTGATCTTGGTGAAGCCCGAGTTCACGAGGTTCGAGAGCACCACGTCGATGATGCGGTAGCGGCCCCCGAAGGGCACCGCGGGCTTGGCGCGCTCGAGCGTGAGGGGCGAGAGCCGTTTGCCCTCGCCCCCGGCGAGCACCATCGAGAGGATCTGCGGAGCGCTCCCACGAGTCTGGTTCGGTCTTGCCACGACGACCACTCTAACGCCGTGAGGCCCCAGCGGGAACCGTGCTTCGTGAGGGGCACGTCACCATGTGTCGAAGGCGGCGCCGAAGCGGGGGTTGAACGCGGCGCCGGCGACCTCGCACTGGCACCAGGTGAAGGCGCCCGAGGGGCTGCACGCGCGCGAGGCGGTGCCCGTGGGCCCGTACGCGCCCGCGATGGCGGCGGCGGTGCGGTCGACGAGGGGGGCGAGGGCGGCGTCGGTCACGGTGTCTTGACGGTCCCACGCGAGGCCGACGCGCCCGTCGGCGTAGGGGTGCGCGAGGGCCCAGGCGCGTGTGGCGTAGACGCTCGTCGAGACGAAGTGCTGCATGGTGGCGATGGGCACGCGCGTGTCGCCGTAGGGCCCCGCGCTCTGCCACACGGCGGTGAGCACGGGCACGTACGCGCGGCCCAGGTACGAGCGCGCGGCGGCGACGGAGCTGGGGCCCGCCGACGCGAGGCGCGCGGGGTACATGGTGAACTCGTTGAGGCTCGTGGCGCGCTCGCCCACGCGCGCGCTCGCCACGCAGACCTGCGCGGGCGAGGCGTACGCCTCCTGCCCCCACCAGCGAACGTAGCGTGACATGTCGGCCCAGAAGTCGGCGCGGGCGAGCCAGGTCTCCCACTCGGGCTTGAGCACGGCGCCGGGGTTGGCGTTGGCGCTCGACGTGCCGATGACGAACACCACGCCGTGCGAGGGCGCGGCGCCGTCGGGGCCGTCGTGGAGCCCGCGCACCACGTCGCGGATCGCGCGCTGGAGCGTCGCGTCGGTGCGCGCGTTGGAGGGCAGCTCGTTGAGGGCCCACCCGTCGCCCGACGCCACGTCGTAGCCCGCGGCGGTCATGCGGCGCCGGAACTCCTGGCCCTTCGCGAGCCAGGTCATGCCCGTGGTCATCGCCCACGAGCCCCAGTGGAACTCCGCGAGCGCGTGGAAGCGCCCGCCGCGCGCGCGCATCCGCGGTGCCTCTCCCGCGCGGGGCATGGTCTTGAGCCCGCGCGCGTCGGCCACCGCGGGGATCGAGACGTAGTAGTCCGCGCAGGGCGACGCGTCGGCGCGAAAGCCGTCGGAGAGCGCGTTCCACCCGCTCGCGGCGTAGACGATCACCTCGCCATGAACCGCGCATGTCGGCGGTGGCGGTGGCGGTGGCGGTGGCGGTGGCGGCGGTGGCGGCGGCGGCGGCGGCGGCGGCGGCGGCGGCGGCGGTGGCGGTGGTG
>JBDHVF010000636.1:0-5186 GCA_039809605.1 Polyangiales bacterium
CACCTCGTGGCGAAGGTCGGCCCCATCGCGTCGCTCAGCTCCGACGTGCACCGCCTCGTGATCGCCACGCCCGAGGGCAGCCCCGTGCGCGCAGCCTTCGCCACCTTCGAGGAGCGCTGGCAGAAGGTCTTCGCCAGGGGCGGACGCCCCGCGAAGGAGACCTCCACGCCCTCGGGCAACGAGCCCGACGCCCCGCGCTGAACACCCGCCGAGACGCCCACCGACGGCGCCCGTCAGCGCGCCGTCGCGCCGAGCCACTCGCCGAGGGCCCACACCGGAAAGTACAGCCGGTAGTGGTCGTAGTTGATCATGCACGTGCGGTTGAACACGCCCGCGATCGACTCGCGCGCCCACGACCCGTCGCGACGCTGCCGCGAGACGAGCCACGCCGCGGCCCGCTCGCACGCGGGGTGACGTCCCTCTCCCGCGCGCACCAGCGAGAGCAGCGCCCACGAGGTCATCACGGCCTGACCGTCGTCGGCGTCGACCCAGCGGCGCTCCCAGCAGCTCGCGGGGGCCTCGCCCCACGCGCCGTCGTCGCGCTGCCTCGCGAGCAGAAAGCTCACCGCCCTTCGCAGCGCGGGGTCGCCGTCATCGGCCCCGAGCGCGCGCAGCCCCGACACGCCGAACCACGTGCCGTACGAGAAGCACACGCCCCACGAGCCCTCCCAGCTCCCGTCGTCGCGCTGCGACGCGCGCAGGAAGCGCTCGGCCCGCATCAGGGCGCCCTCGATCTCGCGGTCGAAGCGCCCGGGGAAGCGCTTGCGGGCTTCGACGAGGGCCTGCACCACGGCGCTCGTGCACTCGGTGTACGACGTGTCGACCATGATGTCGCCGAACACGCCCGAGGGGTTGAGGGCCTCCATCCAGCGTCCCCCGCGCTGTCGCTCGTAGGTGGCGAAGCCGCCGTCGTCGTTCTGCCACGAGAGGAGCACGCGCACGGCGTCTTCGAGCAGGCCCTCGGGCACGGGGCGGTCGACCTCGCGCTCCATCGCGAGCGCGCAGCGGAGGCCCTCGGCGGTGCAGTCGGTGATGGGCCAGCCGTGGGGCCTGTCGCTGAAGGGCCACGCGCCGCGCGACGGGTGGCGGTAGTGGCGCGCGGCGTCGGGCGTGTCCTCGAGGATCTGGTTGTCGCGCACGTACCCGTGGGCGCGCGCGGCCATCTCGGTGAACTCCTTCGCGCAGGGCGTGGCGCGCAGGGCGTGGAGCGCGAAGGCCGTGTCCCACAGCCGCGAGGAGTTGTACCCCTGCATGCTGGTGCGGCCGTCTTCGGTCCAGAGGTAGCGGTCGAGGGCTTCGAACGAGCGCGCGAGGGCGGCGCGGTCGGCGGCCTCGGCGTGCACCGCGGTGTTGAGCACGGCGTTCACCGGCCCGATGCGGATGAAGCTCGTGACCTCGTCTTCGTAGCGCACGTGGTGGAGCGCCTCGTCGAGCGCGCGACGTCGAAGCCCATGTGGAACCACGCGCTCCCACGCGCCGAGCGCGCGCATGGCGCCGCGGAGCCACGGCGTCGCCGGGCGGTACGCGTCGCAGGGGGCCACGTCGACGCGGGCGCGCTTCCAGTCGATCGCACCCCAGGGCTCGACGTAGAGCGCGTCGCGGATGGAGCGCACGAGCTCGTTCGCGGGGCGCCTCGCGCGGCGGCCGTAGAGCCAGGCCATCGGGAGGTAGACCTGCCGCGCGTGGCACCACATGCGACCGGGGTGGATGGGCGCCGCGTACGGCAGGAGCCAGAGCTCGGGGGTGATGGGGTCGACGCCCTCCCAGTCGTAGAGGTCGACGAGGGCCAGGGTGAAGCGCCCCCACGGAGCGGCTCGGAGGGCGCCCCCCTGCGCGCGCACCCAGCGGGCCATGCGGTCGAGCGCAGGGTCGCGCGCGTCGGCGCCGAGGAGCCGCAGGGCTGCGTAGGTGAGCGACGTGGTGAAGAGGCGCCCGGGGCCCTTCGCGTAGAGGCCCACCGAGCCGTCGTCGTTGGCCGAGTCGCGGAGGTGACGCTCCATGCGGGCGCGCGCCTCCGCGGGGATCTCGTGGCCGGCGAAGTGCGCCACGAGCACGTACATTGGCAGGAGGAACATCGGCCCGCCGTAGTCTCCGTGCCACGAGCCGTCGGGGAGCTGCCGCGAGGCGAGGTGACGGCAGCCCGCGCGAACGGACTCGAGCGCGCGCGCGCGCAGGTCGTCGGGGGCGCGGGCGAGGGGGGATTCGAAGGTCACCGCATGAGCTCCCGCGCGGTGGTGACGGCGGCGCGGTGCACGAGCGACGCGGTGGCGCCGGTGACCCGACCCAGGAGCTCGACGCGCGCGGCGAGCGAGCGCGGGCCGCGGGCGTCGGTGGCGCGCAGCGCGGTGCGCGCGGCGTAGCCGTAGACGCGGGCGAACTCCTGGGTGAGGCCCACCATGTCGGCGCGCTTGCCCGAGAGCAGGGCCATCGAGGCGTCGCGGGCGCGCATGGTGTCTTCCCAGTAGTCGAGCACGCCCGAGCGGATCGCGCGCAGGCCCGGGTCGTGGCCGAGAAAGATGTCGTAGAGCCGCTCGGTGAGCAGCTCGCGCACGCGGGCGTAGCGGTAGCGCTGGCGCTCGTACACGGTGAGCGCCCGGTCGACGCCGGCGTCCACGCGCGGCGCGTCGCGCTCGGCGTCGAGCGAGCGGGCGAGGGTGCGTACGTCGTTCAGGCACAGGGTCATGCCCGCGGCGGTGAGCGGGTGCGAGCAGCCGCCGGCGTCTCCGACGAGCGCGGCGCCGGGCGTGATGCACCGGTCGGTGCGCACCTGCTGGCTCGCGCAGAGCTCGAAGGGCGCGCGGTCGAGCGCCGAGAGCAGCGTGTCGCGCAGCACCGCGGGGAGCTTCGGGGCGTACTCCTCGCGGAGACGTCGGGTGATGGCCGCGCGGCCGCGGTCGGTGTCGACGGGCACGTCGATGCAGAACCGCACGGCGTCTTTGATGGGGTACGCGAGCACGGGGCCGGGGCCTCCGAGCACGACGTGTCCGTGGCCCGGGTGCGGGAGCTGGCCGCCCTCGGCGAGCAGCGCGACGCTGTAGCTCAGGAGGTCGCTGCGCCCTTCGAGGCCGAGCTCCGACCGCAGGCGCGAGAGGCGCCCCTCGGCCACCACGGTGAGCTTCGCGCGCAGCGACTCGCCCCTCTCGGTGCGCACGCCCACGACGCGACCGCCCTCGCGCAGCACCGACGACACGCGCTCGCCGAAGCGTAACGTGACGCCGGGGCGCCGCGAGACCTCGGCGCGCATCGCGTCGACCATGCGCGCGTGCTCGATCGCGAAGCCCACCTCCGAGCCCGCCGACGTCGGGTCGTAGGGCAGGAGCACCGGGCGCGCGCGGTCCTCGGGGAGCATCGCGAAGCCCACCACGTCGGCGCCGCCTCGCGCGCGGATCGCGCCGAGCAGGCCCAACGCGCCGAGGTCTCGCACCCCCGGCGGGTGGATGAGCTCCCCGCGGAACCTCGGGTCGGGCCCGCTGCGCGCCTCGAGCACGGTGACGCGCCGCGCTCCATCCGCGAGCGCCGCCGCCGCCGCCATGCCCGTGAAGCCTCCGCCAACGATGACTACGTCCAGGTCGTCCATAAGCACCTCGATGCGGCGCGTTGCTTCGCGCATGCGCGGCGCGCGCGTCAAGATCTCTCCCCCACGGCCACCCGCGTGCCGCGGGCGCGTAGCGCGCGTTGCACGCGCCGCGTCACGCGAAACGCGCTGTACTTACTGTGTTTTCAGTAAGTGACATCGCGCGCGTGCGGCGTTGACAACGCGGCTGCGAGAGCGGATTGAAGGGCCCATGCGGATCGTGCGTGAGTCGGATGTGTTCAACGCGGAGGGGTCGCGGATCCCGGGGTTCTACAAGCTGCCGATGGAGGAGCGCGTGCGCTGCCTCGCGGCGATCGCGGGGCTCGACGACGACGAGGTGGCGTCGCTGCGCGAGGGCGGCGCGCTCCCGCGCGAGGTGGCCGACCGCATGATCGAGAACGCCGTGGGCACGATCGAGCTGCCGCTCGGCGTGGGGCTGAACTTTCGCATCAACGGCCGCGACCGGCTCGTTCCCATGGCCATCGAGGAGCCGTCGGTGCTCGCGGCGGTGTCGTTCGCCGCGCGCCTCGCGCGCGAGACGGGCGGCTTCACCGCCGAGGCCGACCCGCAGTGGATGGCCGCGCAGATCCAGCTCACGCGCTACGGCGACCCCGAGGCGGCGCGCGCGAAGATCCTCGCGGCGCGCGAGGAGGTGCTCGCCCTGGCCGACACGTTCCACCCGTCGCTGGTGGCGCGCGGGGGCGGGGCGCGCGAGCTCGAGGTGCGCGTGCTGCCCGCGCCCGAGGGCCCCGAAGGCGAGCCCGTGCTCGTGGCGCAGGTGCTCATCGACGTGCTCGACGCGATGGGCGCCAACCTGGTGAACACCGTGGCCGAGGGCGTGGCGCCGCTCATCGAGCGCGTGACGGGCGGGCGCGTGGTGCTGCGCATCCTGTCGAACCTCGCCGACCGGCGGCTCGCGCGCGCGCGCTGCGAGGTGCCCGTGCGCTCGCTCGGCGACGACGGCGACGCGATCTGCGAGGGCGTGGTGCAGGCGTCGCGCTTCGCCGAGGCCGACCCGTACCGCGCGGCCACGCACAACAAGGGCATCATGAACGGCATCGACGCCGTGGCGATCGCGACGGGCAACGACTGGCGCGCGATCGAAGCGGGCGCGCACGCCTACGCCGCGCGCGACGGGCGCTACCGCCCGCTGAGCACGTGGCGCCGCGTGGGCGACCGGCTCGTCGGCCAGATCGAGCTGCCCCTCCAGGTGGGCACCGTGGGAGGGCCCATTCGCGTGCACCCGGTGACGCGTACGGCGCTCAAGGTGCTGGGGGCCACGGGCGCGCGCGACCTCGCCGAGGTGATGGCCGCCGTGGGCCTCGCGCAGAACCTCGCGGCCGTGCGCGCGCTCGGCTCGGTGGGCATTCAAGAGGGCCACATGGCCCTGCACGCGCGCTGCGTGGCCGTCACCGCGGGCGCCCGCGGCGGCGACGTCGAGCGCCTCGCCGAGATGCTCGTCGCCTCGCGCCAGGTGAAGGTCGAGAAGGCCCGCGAGCTGCTCGCCGCGATGTGCGCCTGCAACGACGTGCTCGACGCGCGCTCGCGCATCGCGACCTGAGGCTTTCGCCCTCCCCCCGCCCCCCTCCCGCGGACGCGGGAGGGGGTGCCC
>JBDHVF010000637.1:0-5170 GCA_039809605.1 Polyangiales bacterium
GAGCTCGCGGGCGCGCCCGACGAAGGGCGGCGCGGCGCGCTCGGGCTCGCGCTCCCCGAGGGCGGCGAGCACCTCGGCGGCCGTCGGTCGGCGGGCGGGGTCGCGCGCGAGCAGGGCGTTGCAGAGGGCCGCGAGGTCGGGCGGGGCGCCGGGCGCGACCTCTTCGACGGGCGGCGGGTCGCGCATCGCCCTCGCGGCCAGCAGCCCCCAGAGCGAGGGCGCGTCGGCGAAGGGCACGTGGCCCGCGAGGCACTCGTAGAGCATGAGCCCGACGGCGTACCAGTCGGACGGCGCGCGCGCGGGCTCGCGCCGCGCCTGCTCGGGGGACATGTACCGCGGCGTGCCGACGAGGGCGCCGCGCTCGGCGGCGTCGCGCGCGTCGGCGATGATCCCGAAGTCGGTCACCACCACGCGGCCCGACGGCGTGACGAGCACGTTCGAGGGCTTCATGTCGCGGTGCACGTGCCCGCTCGCGTGGAGCGCCGCGAGCCCGCGCGCGAGCTGGAGCAGCGCCGGCCGCAGGCGCGCGAGGTCGGCCGCGGGGGCGCGCGGGGGCGCGTCGGGGTTGAACTCGCTCGGGCTCGTGGTCACCGACAGGGTGCGGGCCAGGGCGACGTCGTCGGGCGCGGGGGCGCGTTCGGGGCGCACCGCGAGGTCGAAGGGCGCGGCGCCCTCGAGCAGCTCCATGGTGAAGAACCACCCGCCGTCGCCGCCATGCAGTTCGAAGAGCTGCACGAGGTTGGGGTGGTGAAAGTCCGCGAGGGCGCGGAACTCGTTCTTGAAGAGCAGCAGGTCGTACGCCTCGCTCCTGCGCAGGGTCTTGAGCGCGACGCGCGCGCCGGTGCGCGCGTCGAGCGCGTCGTAGACCACGCCCATCGCGCCGGAGCCCAGCTCCGACCGGAGCTCGAAGCGCCCCGCGACCGGTGCCGCGACGGCGGCGCCCTCGGGTGCGGCGCCGGCGAGCGTGTCGTCGTGCATGGCCGCGGTCTCTACCACGGCCCCGCGCGCCGGTGTCGCGTTCACGCCTCGCGACGCCCGGCCTGCGGGGCGCGGCCCCGATCGAACGCGGCGCTCGCGGTGGGTCGAGACCCATCGAGACCCCAACGGGTCTGCGTTCGCGGTGGGTCGAGACCCACGAGTTGCGCAACCAGCGTCACGCAACCGCTCGCGCGGAGCATCGTTCGCAGGGGGTGAGCGCAGCTCGATCACCCGCGCTGGCAGCGTCGCGAATGCGCCGCGGCTCCGCGGAGCCGCGGCTGGTCTCTCGCTGCCGACGTGGGTGATCGAGCTGCGCTCACCCGAGCGCGAAGCGCGCGACGTCGTCCCACATGGCTTCGAACTCCCTGCGCCCGAAGCCGCTCATGGTGCGGAGCCAGTCGACGTGCAGCGGCGCGTGCTCGGGGGCGTCGAAGTGGCCGATCACGTCGAGGTGGTCGGCCCACGCCGCGTGCACGACCTCGCCCCAGACCTGCGAGCGCGTGGGCACCATCGCGTCGTTGCCCTTCGCGCTCGGCACCCGCCCGTACCGCTCGACGAGCGCCCGCGCCTGCGCGCGGTCGGGCTCGGGCAGGAGCGCCTCGGGCAGGGTCGACGCGAGCGCGTAGAGCGCGCGATAGACGTTGTACATCGCCTGGTGCGTGGGGTTGGCGCCCACCGAGAGCTGGCGGCGCAGCGTCGGGGGCATCGCCTGCGCCACGACGCACCCGCGCCGCACGCCGTCGCGCTCGGTGGCGAGGGCGTTGAAGAGGTCCATGCCCTCGGGGGTGAGCTGCACGAGAAGGGTCTGGTCGCGGCGCACCTCTTCGAACACCCGCTCGATCTGCCCGCGGCGCTCGGCGCTGAAGTCCTTGAGCACCTGCTGGTACACCTGATCGACCACGCCGCCCGAGACGAGCCTGCCGGCGCCCGCGTACCCGAGCGCGCTCGCGAGCACCACCAGCGCCGGCAGCGGGATCGTGCCGAGCCGGATCGCGTGCATGGTCATCAGCGAGATGAGGAAGAGCGCCCGCTGGCCCATGAGGCTCGTGAAGAAGGCCGCCGTGGGGGCGCCGTGGTGGGGCGTGGCGACGGCCACGACGGTGCGCACGCGGCGGGCGACGGGCTCGGGGTCGACCGCGCACGTGAGCGAGGCGCGCGGGGCCACCGCGAGGCGCGCGTCGAGGCCGCCCGTGGAGTGGCCGACGAGGTGGATGGGGCCGTCGTCGCCGCCCGCGGCCTCGGCGATGACCTCGACGAGCCGCCCCGCGCGCCGCCGCAGCGACGCCGTGGGAAAGGTCGGCGCGTAGTGGATCGCCACGTCGAGGTCGCGCGCCCTCGCCCACGCGAGCAGGTGCTCCCTCACGTGCGCGAAGTAGCGGAAGTCACCGAAGTTCGCGAACCCGAAGAAGCCCGGCACCAGGAACACGTGGTGGCGCATCGCTCACTGGTGTACCAGACGCGGCCGGGCGGTCACTCGACGCAATGCGCCTCGCGGCAGAGCGCGTCGTACCAGGCCGCGTAGGGCGTGTCGCTCGCGGGGAAGCTCACGACGGGGCGGGAGAGGTTCTCCCCGGTGGTCTGCCACGCGCGAAAGAGCCTCCCCGCGCGCGTCTCGGCGGCGTAGAACGCGCCGAACGCGTCGCGCGGCGAGGCGTTGGCGGCGTAGAAGCGCGCGCCCTCGCGCACCTCGGCGTCGTCGCCGCGCTGGAACTCCACGAACATGAGCTGCTCGTACTGCACCCTGCGCGCCCCGACGCGGTCGGTGTCGTAGCGCAGCGTGTCGGCGGGCGCCGCGCCGTCGACGCCCGTCGACACGCGCACCCTCGCGCCGCCGTTCGACGCCGTGGTCTTGTCGTAGAGCGCGTCGCCCGTGCGGCCGTGCGAGGCGTCGCTCCACCGCACGGTGCGCGAGGCCACGTCGAGCGTCGCCTGCCACTCCCAATGCTGCGACGGCGTGACCTCGCTCGCGTGCACCTCGCGCAGCGCAAGGCCCGCGGGGCTCGCGAAGCGCAGCGTGGGGGTCACGCCCGTGTCGTAGCGCTCGCCCGACGCGCCGAAGGAAACCTCGAGCGACGCGTCGACGCGGCCCACGTTGTAGAAGAGCCTCCCCCCGACCGCCTCGTGCACCTCGACGACCCAGCCGTCGTCGTTGATGGCCACCGCGGGGTTGCTGCCGGTGTCGTAGCGCCCGTGGCGCGCCCAGCGCACGGTGCCGTCGGGCTGGTAGCGGCCCGTCCAGTACCAGAGCCCGTTGGCGCCGTCGTCGTGCGCCTCGATCACGACGCCGCGGGTGTTCATCGCGACGGCCGGGCGGCGGCCCTGGTCGCGGCGGTAGGCGACGCGGGTGGCGCCGTCGCCCGAGAGCACCACGAGCACGCGCCCTCGCAGCGCGTCGACGGTGGGCCACGCCGCGGCGACCTCGCTCGACGGCAGGAGCGCCTCGCCGAAGCTCGCGCGCACGAGGTCGTTGAGCGCGGCGAGGTTGCCGTCGGCGTAGCTCGGGTTGTCGGTGAGGTCGTCCTTGATGTCGAAGGCCACCGCGAGCGGCGCGTGGGCGCGGTGCGCCTGCGACCACGTCGACACCACGCGGAGCCAGTCGCGCAGGCGGTTGGAGTCGGGGTTGTCGCCCGCGTGGTCGACCTCGCATCCGGGCCCTTGCGGGCTCGTGACGCAGGGTCCGTGGCCGACCTGATAGCCCTCGGCGCGGTAGTCGTTGTCGTGCACGTCGAACTCGACGAAGCGCACGCCGTGATCGAGCTGGCGCGCGATGGTGCCGCGCTGGCCGTTGATGTCACCCGAGTAGCTGTTGTGCGTCGCGCGGAACACCGCGCGGTCGTACGGGGGCGACGCGGCCGGCGCGTCGACGGGCGCGACGTCCGCGGGTGCTACGTCGACGGGCGCGGCGTCGACGGGCGGGAGGTCCGCCGCGGGCTGCGCGACGTCGGGGGCCGAGTCGGCGGGGTCGAGCGCGACGTCGGGGGCGCCGACGGCGACGTCGACGGGAGGGGGCGCGTCGGGCGAGGCGTCGGCGGTGGCCGCGGAGGTGCCGTCGGAGCACGCGGCCACGAGCGACGCCGCGACGAGGGCGTGCACGCGGTTCAGGGTCATCGAGGGCGGCGAGCCTACCGCAGATCGCGGGTCTTCAGCGCGTCGCGCCCGCGTCGCCGGTTGCCATCGCGCGGGGCGTGGGCCAACGTGGCGCGCGATGACCGACGCGTCGACGCTGGCGGAGCTGCTCCGAGGGCGGAGGGTGGTCGCGCTCACCGGCGCGGGGTGCAGCACGGCGTCGGGCATCCCCGACTACCGCGGCCCCGACGGCGTGCAGCGCAAGAGCCCGCCGGTGCAATACGCGGACTTCGTGAAGAGCCCCGAGCGCAGGCAGCGGTACTGGGCCCGCAGCGTCGCCGGGTGGCCGCGCTTCTCGGCGGCGCTGCCCAACGCGGCGCACCGCGCGCTCGCGGCGCTGGAGGTGTCGGGCGCGCTGCGCGGGGTCATCACGCAGAACGTCGACCGGCTGCACCACGCCGCGGGGAGCCGCCGCGTGATCGAGCTCCACGGCGCGCTCGCCCGCGTGCGGTGCCTCGCGTGCGGCGCGTTCGAGCCGCGCGAGGCGCTCCAGTCGCGGCTGCTGGCGATGAACCCGGAGCTCGACGTGACGGCGGCGGCGCCCGCGCCCGACGGCGACTCGGAGCTCGCCGACGAGCGCGTCGCGCGCTTCCGCGTGGCGCCGTGCGAGGCGTGCGGCGGCGTGCTCAAGCCCGACGTGGTGTTCTTCGGAGAGAACGTGCCGAAGCCCGTGGTCGACGAGGCGTGGCGGCTCTTCGACGAGGCCGAGGTGCTGCTGGTGCTGGGCTCGTCGCTCGCGGTGTTCTCGGGCTACCGCTTCGTCGTGCGCGCGGCCGAGCGCGGGGTGCCCGTCGCGATCGTCAACCGCGGCGTCACGCGCGGCGACCCCCACGCCGCGCTCAAGCTCGACGCCGACCTCGGCGAGGCGCTCACCGCGCTCGCGACGCTTCGTTAGAGCGGGGCCCGACGCACCGGGTACAAGCGAGAGAAGGACTCGCCCTCGACGTCACCAGTACGCGCGGAAGACCCTGCCGCGCCAGCGGCGGGGCGCGACCGAGACGTCGTCGGAACGCGCTCTGGAGGCGACGGCAGCGTCGTCGGAACGCGCTCTGGAGGTGTTCGTATC
>JBDHVF010000638.1:0-5170 GCA_039809605.1 Polyangiales bacterium
CCCGCGGCGCAGCGGTGGCTCGGGCCGCACGCGCGGCCGCACGCGCCGCAGTTCGCGTCGTCGCTCGACGGGTCGACGCACGCGCCCGAGCAGCGCACGCGCGGCGCGTCGCAGCGGGCGACGCAGGCCGCGCCGAAGCACTCCTGGCCGGGCAGGCACGCGTGGCCGCACGCGCCGCAGTTGGTGGCGTCGCTCACCGGGTCGATGCACGCGCCCCAGCACGCGACCGTGCCCGGCGCGCACGTGAGCTCCGCGTCGGCGGGCGACGTGTCGGAGGGGGCGACGGCGTCGGGCGAGGCGTCGGTCGACGCGTCCGTGGGGCTGTCGTCGGGTGCGATCGCGTCGCCCGCGTCGAGTGTGGGCGCGTCGGGGGGCGCGGCGTCGGGCAGGTCGAACGTGGGCGCCCCTCCGTCGGCGTCGTCGGGGTCGGGCGCGTCGACCTGCGCGACGTCACCGGGGTCTTCGATCGCGTTGATCTGCCCCTCGGAGCACGCCGCGAGCGCCGCAAGAAGGAGCCCCGCGCACCCGGCTCGTACGCGCCGTCGCATCGCGGCGGATGCTACGTCGCGCGCCCGCGCCGGGTCTACAAGGGAGACGCGCGGTCAGGGCCAGCGCGCGTGGAAGGCCACGTGCGCGGCGCCGTCGAGCAGCGCCGAGGGGTCGTGCGACGCCACGTACTCGCGGCGGTACCCGCTCGACACGCGGGTGATGGTCACCACCTCGCTCGCGACTTCGAAGTGCAGCCGCCACGACTTCTCGGCGATCATCAAGGCCCCCTCGCGGTCGCGCAGGATGCGCCGGTAGGGGTGCTCCGCGGGGTCTCGCTCGAGCGCGGGCACGGCCACCTCGCCCACGGTCACGCCGTGCTCGTCGCGCAGCCACGCGGCCTGCGACGCGGCGAGCTCGGACCAGCGCACCTCGTAGCGCCGCGCGGCGCCCGCGGCCTCGTCGCGCTCGACCTCGTCGAGCCAGCCCGCGCGCGCGCCGGGGAACGCGTCGGCGTAGGGGACGTAGGGCTTGATGTCGAGCACGGGCGTGCCGTCGAGCAGGTCGACGTCGGCCACGCGGAGCGTGCGGCCGCGCACCTCGAGGAGCCGCAGCACCGAGAGCCCCAGCGGGTTCGGCCGGTGCGGCGAGCGCGTCGCCAGCACGCTGCGCTTCGCCCTCCCCCCGCGCGGCGGCAGCACCCGCGGGCGCCAGTGAACGTTGCGGTGGAACCACACGATCACCCAGACGCGCTCGAAGCCCGCGAGGTCGGCGACGGCCTGCTCGAGGTTCATGCCCGCGACGAGCTCGATGACGCCCTCTCGCCCCTCGGCCGCCACGCCGGGCTGTCGCGGCGCGCGGTAGCGGTCGGTGTAGGGCGTGCGAATCACCCCGATCGGCCGGAGGGTCAACGTGTCCACGGGCCGCGTGTAGCACGGCCGCGACGGGCGCTGTGACCGTTCGCGCGGAGGCGGCGTAGCAGAGGCACAACCCCAGCAAACACGGAGTCGCGACGATGCCGCACTTTTCGATCCGCTTCGCGATGTGCTTCATGATGTCCCTGGCCGGGCCGCTCGCGTGCACGCGCACGACGGCCGAGTCGCGCAGGCCCGACGCCCCGCCCGTCGCCGCCCCCGCCGCGCGCGCGGTCTCGGAGGCGTCGCGGTCGCCGGGCGCCGCGCAGCCCGACGCGCCGCCCCCGCCCGTGGGCGAGCGGCTCACGCTCACGAACGACGAGTGGCGCGCGAGGCTGACGCCCGAGCAGTTTCACGTGATGCGCGAGCAGGGCACCGAGCGCGCGTTCACGGGCGCGTACTGGGACAACCACGCGCGCGGCACGTACGTGTGCGCGGCCTGCGGCGCGCCGCTCTTTCGCTCGGACGAGAAGTTCGACTCGGGCACCGGGTGGCCGAGCTTCTGGCAGCCGATCGAGCCGGGCCGCGTCGAGGAGCACCGCGACGAGTCGCTCGGCATGACGCGCACCGAGGTGCACTGCGCCCGCTGCGGCGGGCACCTCGGGCACGTGTTCGACGACGGGCCGCGGCCGACGGGGCTGCGCTACTGCATCAACTCCGCGTCGCTCGCGTTCCGCCCCGCGCGCTGATCACGCCAGCCAGTGCCGGCCCTCGCTCCACCCGAGGAAGCGCCGCGCGGCGCCGCCGCGGCCGCCGCGCCCCTCGGCGTCGAAGCGCCCGCCGCGCGCCACGAGCACCAGCCCGTCGTACGCGGGCTGAAAGACCGCGCGAAAGACCTCGTCCTGCTCGGCGAAGTGGCCCTCGGCGCGCGCGAGGAAGGCCTCGCGCTCCGCGGGCTCTGCCAGCGAGGCGAAGAAGAGCATCTGCCGCCACGCGTAGGCGCCGTTCTTCAGCGCGATGAGCCGCGCGTGCCGCCCGTCGACCTTCACCTGGAGCGAGCGGCACACCCACTCGAAGCACCGGCTCGCGACCTCGCCGAGGCGCCCGCGCAGGGCCGCGCCGAGGTCGAGGGCGTCGAAGAGCGGCGCGAGGTTGTGCGTGGTGAGCACCTGCTCCTGCTCGATGACCGTGCCGTTGCGCGCGACCGACCCGTAGCCGGGCTTGCCCTTCGCGCCGGCGAGCTCCTGGCAGAGCGCGGCGAAGCCCGGCGAGACCGACGTGCCCCAGCGCTTCGAGAGGTCGTTCATCGCGAGCACGCGGGCGCAGGGCACGTCGTAGTACCGGGCGTAGAGCGTGCCGTCGAGCATGCGCGCCGCGACCTGCGCCGCGCGCAGGAACTTCTCGGAGAACTCGCCCATGAAGATGTCGGCCGCGAGCTCGTCGACGAGCGGCACGTCGAGCTTCGCCGTCGCCGCGAGCGCGCGCATCTCCTGGAGCAGCTTGTTGGGCACGATCGCCTCGGGGAACGACGCCACCGCGAGCGCCGACACCTGCCGCAGCGTCTCTCTCGCGCGGGCCTTCGCGTCGGTGCCCCCGCCGCGCATCGCCTCGAGGGCCGCGACCCAGGGCAGCTCTTCGAAGCGCACCTGATGCTCGAGGTTGAGCAGCAGCAGCGAGCGGCGGCGACGGAAGGCCGCGTAGATCGCCCCGTGGAGCCGCCGCGCCGCCGGGTCGGCGAAGTCGGCCGCGCGCACCTGCGACGTGAGCTGCGGGAGCACAATCGCGAGCACCTCGCCCGAGGGGATCACGCCGCGCTCGACGAGCTCCTCGACGGGCGCCTCGAGGCAGCGCTCGACCTTCGCCGCGACGCTCGCGGGGATCGCCCCGCCGGGCGCCGCGCCGATGCGACCGGCCTCGTCGGCCTCGAGCGGCGCGACCACCTCGTCGAGCGAGCCGAGGCCCGCGTCGCCGGGGTGGCGCGCGAGGCGGGCGATCACCACGGCGCGGTACTCCGCGTGCGAAGGGGTCGACGCCACGCGGGCCTGCGCCTCGCGCGTGCGGGCGAGGCGCTCGGAGCCCGGCGCCCCGTGCGCCGTCACGTACGACGCCAGGATCTTGCGCACGTAGCCCACGTCGCGCCCCGTGAGCGCGCGCGGGTCGCTGAGGGCCGTGGCGAGGTGCCGGCGCAGCCGGGCGAAGTTCTCCGTCGGGTCGTCGGGCTTGCCCGAGAGCCTGTGGGTCGCGCGCAGGCGCTCGTACTCGTCGAGCAGCGCGCGGGCGCGCGCGGACCACCCCTCGGGGTAGCGCTGGCAGGGCCATCCGCCCTCGACGACGCACTGGCCGTCGGGCCTGCGCGCGAGCTTGCCCTCGGCGTCGACGCGCAGCGATGGCGTCTCGCCGAGCACGGTCTCGAGAAAGAGCCCGACGGCGCGGTCGTAGAGGGGCGTCCAGTAGCGCAGCGCCTCGTTCATGCGCGCGATCTGCGGGCGCGGGCGCACGGCCTCGAGGGCGCGCGTGGCCTCGCCCACCGTCTGCAGGTGCACCACCGAGCTCGCCGCCGGGGCGCGCTCGGCGGGCGCGGGGTAGAAGCGCAGCCGGTCGAGAAAGGGCGCGAGGGCGTCGAGCAGGTCGAGCGCGCGCGCGGCCTCGCCCTTCGAGAGCAGCCACGTCACCGTGAGCAGCGCGCCCTCCTCGGGCACCTGCACGCGGTAACGCCCGTCGGCGAGCCGCTCGGCGAGCTCGCGCAGGCCCTCGTCGCCGAGGTAGTAGCGGTTGAGCGCGGCGCGCTCGCGGCCCGCGGGCACCGCGCCCGAAGAGGCTCCGAGGCGCGCGAGGGCGGCGGTCTCGTGGGGTTGAAGGGCGCCCTCGGCGAGCAGCGAGCCCGTCGCGAAGCCGCCGTGCGCGACCTCGAGCGTCACCCACGCGGGCACGTCGCGCACGGGCGTGCGAGAGCCCACGGTGAGCGCGTCGCTCTGCATGCCCGAGAGCACCTGCTCCCAGCGGCGGATCTTCTCCGCGGCGCGGGCGCGCACGGTGGCGTCGGCGTGCTCGGTCGCGGCGCGCAGCGCGCGCTGGAGCTGCCCGAGGGCGTAGCCGGGGTTGGCGATGGCGATGGGGTCTTCGGCGGACATGGACGGGTGCCTCCCGATGAGGCGCGAGGACGCGCCGTGGGTGGACCTGGAGGCGGGAGTCGAACCCGCGCCCTGCCGGTGAAGAGCCGGCACTCTGCCGTTGAGTTACTCCAGGCGATGCGTCGTGGAACGGCTGTGGAGCACGCGCGTCCACGAACCATCTCGCGATGGACCCGGAGGCAGGGGTCGAACCTGCGCCCCGCCGGATTTCAGCCGGCTGCTCTCCCACTGAGCTACTCCGAGGAGCGCATAGGCTAGCACGGCCCCCCGGCGCGCGCACGCGGTCTTCGAGTTTATTTCACTGCCCCGGCGGGGCGGGGCGGGCGCGGAGGCGGTCGATGCGTCGCTGGATGCGCGCGCGCTCCTCGTCGGTCTGCGCGCTCTCGAGGGCGCGCTGGAGCGCCTGCAACGTGGCCTCGCGGCTGAACGCCGGGCCGAAGGGGCCGGGCGCGAACACCGGCATGCTCCCGACGCGCGCGGGCGGGGCCTGGGTGACGGGCGGCGCCACGGGGTCTACGGGCACCGCCGTCGGCACCTCGGGCGGCGGTGGTTCCTGCGGCGGCGGCGGCGGCGCGGCGGGTTCGTTCGGCACCGAACCATCGACGCGCGCTCGCGTCGCTCGCCGCGTCACGCGGGGCCGCGCGGGCGCGTGAGAGACCGCCGGGCGTGGCGTGGGCGCAGGCGTCACCGCGGGCGCAG
>JBDHVF010000639.1:0-5170 GCA_039809605.1 Polyangiales bacterium
CGCCACGTCGAGCGTGGGCCCTCCCTCCCAGAGGGCGACCGTCTCGCCCGCGAGGATCGCGGCGGCGTCGGCGGCGGGCGTGGCGGCGGCGAGGCCGAGCAGCGCGTCGACGCGCGCGGGGCGCAGCGCCGCGTACTGCGCCGCGGTCAGGTGCGCGACCGCCGTGGTGAGCCGGTCGACGCTCGCCCTCGAGAGCCCGAGGCCCCTCTCGCAGAGCTCGCGAAAGCCCCCCGCGAAGCCCAGCGCCTCGGCGTAGCCGGGCCTGCGCAGCACCACGAGCGCCCGCCCGAGGGCGTAGTACCCGCGGGCCGCCTGCTCCATCGCGGCGCGGGCCTCGTCGAGCGCCGCGCGGGCCTCGCGCGCGACGCGGGTGCGCGCGGCGTCTTCCATCGCCTGCGCGCGGTCTCGCAGCGCCGCGGGGAGCTTCGCAAGGTCGGAGTCACCCTTCGGCGCCTCCGCCGCGGGCTTCGGGGCCTTCTTCGTCGCGCTCACCTTCGCCTTCGCCATGATACGCAGGGTCTACGAACGCGGCGGGCGGCGTCAACAGCGTCGCGCGTCACCGCGAGGCGATGGGCTCCTCGCGGTCGACGAAGTACCCGCAGTCGCGGATCGGCAGGAACGAGTGCTGGTTGCGCGACTGGAGGATCAGGAACGCGAAGGCCACCGAGAGCAGCAGCGCCTGGAGGATCACCAGCAGCAGGATGCCCGCGACGTTGGTGGCCCAGCCCGGGATCGCGAGGTCGGTGAAGAGCCTGACCCCCACGGCCGCCGCGATGCCCGCCGCGGCCAGCAGGGCGAGCGCGCCCGACGCCATCAGGAGCCGCATGCCCACCACGTCGGAGAAGACCGAGATGGCGCTCAGGCCGTGCGCGAGCAGCGAGGTGAAGTTCATGCGCGACGCGCCCGCGATGCGGTGCCCGCGGTCGATGGGCACCGTCGCGACCGGCAGGCGCGCGCGGTAGACGCTGGCGGCGTAGTGGTTCCACACCTCGGAGACGGCCACGAGGCAGTCGAGGTGGCGCCGCGGCATCACGCTGAAGTTGCCCACGCGCACGCCGCGGCCCGTGAGCATCTGGTGCAGCACGCGGTAGAGCCAGTAGAACGCGCGGAAGGTCACGCCCTCGGTGCGGCGCCTGCGCTCGGCGAAGACCGTGCGCTCGCGGCCCTCGCGCGCGAAGCGTTGGAGCAGCGTCGCCACGCCGTCGGGGGTGTCTTCGCCGTCGCCGTCCATCACCACGACGCCGTCGCACGCTCGCTTCGCCTGCACGTGCGCGAGCCCCACGGCGATGGCGCGCTGGTGCCCGAGGTTGCGCCGCAGGTGCAGCACGTCGACCCGGGCCTCGGGCGCGTCGGCGAGCGCGATCGACGCGGGCGGCGGCGTCACCGAGCCGTCGTTCACCAGCAGGAACTCCACCCGGTCGACCACGCCCGCGAGGGCCGACTGCACCCGCCCCACGAGCGCCGCGGCAGACTCCCAGTCTTCGTAGATGGGCATGAGCACCACGAAGGCGCCGCCGACGGCGTCGGTCACGGGGCGGTTCCGTCGGGGCGGCGCTCGGGGTCGAGGCCGAGGGCGCGCTCGGCCACGAGGCACAGGCCCCCGAGGCCCGCGAGCGCCATGAGCATCGCGAAGAAGAGAAGCGACGTGGCGACGGCCGCGTCGGGCGCCACGCCCACGAGGCCGAACATGTACTTGAACACCAGCTCGCGCTGACCGAGGCCGCCGGGCGTGAGCGGGATGTACGTCGTGAGGATCACCGCGGGCACGACCCTCGCGCACACGAGCAGCGTCACGCCGGGCGCGAGCGGCCGCACGAGCAGCGCCACCGAGAGCACCACGAGCCCTTGGATCACCACCGACTGCGCCACCGACACCGCGAGCCCACGCGCCGAGCGCGCGGGCGGCACCCGCAGCGCGAGCGTGCCGAAGACGGGCACGCGCGCGATGAGCCCGCCGAGCGCGGGGCGCTTCGCGAGCGCCCAGGGCGTCGCGAGCATGAGCGTCGAGAAGCCGAGCGCGCCGAGGAGCCCGAGCTCGAGCACGCGCGCCACCACGTCGTCGTGCATCTCGTCGCTCGCGACGAAGGCCACGGCGGCCACGACGCAGAGCCCGAGAAGGCCCGCCACGCGCTCGAGGAAGATCACCGTGAGCGACGAGGCCATGTCGGGCATCGCCTTGCGGAGCCGGTGCGCGCGCACCGCGTCGCCCGCCACGCCGCTCGGCAGCACGTTGAAGTACTGCCCCACGAGGTTGTGGCGCAAGAGGGTGAGCACCGGCGGCGTCGCCGTCGCGCCGTACGCGCGCATCATCGTGCGCCAGCGCGCCGACGCGAGCGCCAGCGAGGCGACGAGCGTCGCGAACGAGAGCGCGAGGTTCGCGGCGCCCACGTCGCGGGCGCGCGCGGCGACGTCGGCCCAGCCGACCTTCTGCGTCAGCCACGCGAGCGGCAGGAGCGCGAGCGTGAGGCGGAGCGCGCTGCCGGGCCACCCCCGCCAGGCGTCGCGCAGCTTCGAGGAGCGCGGCGCGGGCGCGGGGTCGGGCATGGGCGGGGCGTCGGGCGCGGGCGGGTGGGCGAGCGTCATCAGGGTGAGCGGCGGTTCATTGCGCCCCGAACACCACGGGCGCGCGCTGGCCCGCGGCGAGGGTGATCGTCCGCGAGCGGGCGGGCGCGTCGGGGCTCGTGCAGGTGATGCGGTGCGCGCCGGGCGGGAGCGTGATGTCGGCCACCGGGGTCTGCCCGTAGGGGCGCCCGTCGACCGACACGTTGCACCAGGGGTTGGCCCCCACGCGGATGTGCCCCGGCGTCGCGTCGACCGGGGGAGGGGGCGCGTGGGCGACGCGGTCGGAGGGCTCGGCGCGGCCCGCGGGCGCGAGGCGCACGGTGCGGAGGTTGACCGTCTGGCCGGGCGTGAAGCGCACCGCGCGGGTCTCTCCGTCGAAGCCCGCGGCCATGACCGTGATGGGGATCGAGTGCGCCTGCGCGGCCACGCGGATGCGGTAGGGGCTGCCCGCGGTGTACGTGCGGTCGCCCACGAGCACGCGCGCGGCGGCGGGCTCGGTGGCGAGCTCGAGCCACGCCTCGCCGGGGCCGAGGGGGCGCTCGCGGAGGGTGAGGGCGCGCGACTCGACGCGCCCCGCGGCGCTCGTGAACGTGAAGGTCTCGTCGACGTGCTCGGGGTCGCGCACGATGACCGTGTGCTCGACGCCGGGCGTGAGCCCGGGCACGGTGATGGGCGTCGCGCCCTGCGCCTCGCGGCCGTCGACGATGACCCGCGCGCCCGGCGGCGTGGTGCTCACCTCGAGCACGGCGAAGCCCGCGGCGCGCAGGTGCGCGAGCGCGGCCGACACCTCGGCGCGCGCGTGCGCAGCCGGCAGCGCCACCTCGGCGACGTGGGGCTCGTAGCCCTCGGCCGTGACGCGCACGCGGTAGCGCGCGGCGGGGCCCGTGGCGAGGGTGGTGAACGTGTGGGGCGTGCGGTACGAGGTGGGCGCGTCGTCGAGCCAGATGTGGGCGCCCTCGGGCGTCGAGCGCACGACCAGGGTGCCGGTGCGCGCCTCGGCCGCCGCGCGCGCGCGCGCCGCGCTGGCCTGCGCGCTGTACCACACGGCGTACGCGCCGCCCGCGAGCAGGGCCGCGAGCACGCCCGAGAGGGCGATCAAGGCGCGCCGGCTGAGGGCGCCGGGCCGGGCCGACGGGCGCGCGGAGCGAGGGCGTGGCGCATCATCCTCGTCGTCGTCGGAGGCCATCTCGTCGGCGGCGAGCTTGCTCTCGGCGAGCACGGCGTCCTGCTCGACGAGGCGCTCGGCGAAGAGCATCTTCATCCAGTCGCCGAGGGCCACCGACGACACGGGGATGCGCTCGGCGCGCGCGACGGCCTCGAGGTCGGCCTGGAGGTCTCGGGCGCTCTGGTAGCGCTCCTCGCGGTCGGGCGCGAGGGCCTTCGAGATCACGGCGTCGAGGGCGGGCGGGACGCGGGGGTTCACCTCGGAGGCGCGCGGGTACACGCCGTCGGTGATCATCTTGAGCGTGTCGACGTCGCTGCCCGCGCGAAAGAGCCTGCGCCCGGTGCACAGCTCGAAGAGCATGATGCCGAGCGAGAAGATGTCGCTGCGGTGGTCGAGGTCGTCGCCGCGGGCCTGCTCGGGCGACATGTACGGGATCTTTCCCTTGACCTTGCCGTTGCCGGTGCCGTCGAGGGAGTTGAGGCTCACGCTGGTGTCGCGCTCGCCGCGGCGCACCTGCCCGCTGCCGGTGTCTCCCTCGGGGCGCGCGGGGCGCACCGAGGCGGTGGCCGACTCGCGCTCCTGGGGCGAGCGCGCGAGCGAGGCCTTCGCGATGCCGAAGTCGACGATCTTCACGTCGCCCGTGAAGGTCACGACGACGTTCTGCGGGGAGATGTCCCGGTGCACCACGCGCAGGGGGGTGCCCTGCAGGTCCTTCTTCTCGTGGGCGTACGCGAGGCCCGCGGCCACGCCGAAGCCCACCGCGAGCGCGTGCTCGAGGGGGAACTCGGTCACCCCCTTGGGCTTCATCGCCCGCACCACGGCGCGCAGGTCCTCGCCGTGGATGTGCTCCATCGCGATGAAGTACTCGCCGTCGACCTGCCCCACGTCGAACACCGTCACGATGTTCGCGTGCGCGAAGGTCATCGCGATGCGCGCCTCTTTGAGCAGCATCTCGACGTAGCCCCGGTCGCGGCCGTACTCGGGCAGGATGCGCTTGATCACCAGCAGCCGCTCGATGCCCGCGATCGAGCGGTGGATCGCGAGGTAGAGCACCGCCATGCCCCCCGCGGCCATGCGCCGGATGAGGGTGTACTTGCCGAACCTGCGAGGGAGCACCTCGGGTGTGCTCTCGGTCTCTGCGCGGTTCGAGGCGTTGCGCGCGGCTTCGGTCACGGGAGGGGAGGGGTTGGCTCTTCAGGGACGTTGCAAAAAACAGTCGGGCTCGCTCGCCCGGCGCCATCGTACGAGATGCGCCCCGACTGTCAACGACGCGGCGGGGCGGCGGGTCAGTGCTGGTTGTGGCCGAAGCAGATGCGAATGAGCCCGGTGTGCGGGTCGAGCTGGCCGCAGGGCACCTCGCCGTGGCCTTGCGCGCGCGGCGTCGAAGGCGTGCGCGAGCCGGTCGCGTGCCGCGGCGCGGCGGGCGCGGCGGGCGGCGGGCTC
>JBDHVF010000640.1:0-5150 GCA_039809605.1 Polyangiales bacterium
TGATGGTTGCTCAAACCCGGCGTCGAGCCGCCGGGCTGTGCAAGGATGCGGCCCCTTCGGGGCGCAAGGATGGGGGAGAGTCCACCGGGCCGATGAGACCGCGAGCGTTGCGATGAGCTCGCGCGAGCACCGGCGTGGTGCACCCATGCGCGACGGCTGCGGCGTTTGAATGCGACGCTCCACGTCTGCGCCATGCCCGATGGGCATCCCCCCTCCTTGCGCCCCGAAGGGGCCGCATCCCTGCACAGCCCGGCGGCTCGACGCCGGGTTTGAGCAACCCCAACGCCCGCATCCCACGCGCGGACGCGCGATCCCCAACGCCCGCATCACCCGCGCGGACGCGCGATCCCCAACGCCCGCATCCCACGCGCGGACGCGCGATCCCCAACGCCCGCATCACCCGCGCGGACGCGCGATCCCTCACCGCCCGCGCGCGTTCACCGCCCGCGCAGCGGCACGTAGTACGGCCGCCCGTCGTCGGGGCACTCGCCCACGTGGGCGTCGACGTCGAACACCTCGCGCAGCCGCGCGCGGGTGAGCACCTCGCGCGCGGCCGCGACGATCGCGGGCTCGCCGCGGCGCATCACCAGCAGGCGGTCGCGGTAGCGCGCCGCGAGGTTCAGGTCGTGGAGCACCACCACCACGGCCACCCCGTCGCGCGACGCGCGCTCGGCGAACACGTCGCACACGGCGACCTGGTGGCCCAGGTCGAGCGAGGCCACGGGCTCGTCGAGCAGCAGCACCGCGGGCTCCTGCGCGAGCGCGCGCGCCACGAGGCAGCGCTTCTGCTCGCCGCCCGAGAGCGCTTCGAAGGGCCGCGTCGCGAACTCCGCGAGGTCGCACTGCGCGAGGGCGCCGGCGACCACGGCGCGGTCGCGCGCGGTGAGCGCGCCGAACCAGCCCGTGTGCGGCGCCCGCCCGAGCGACACCACCTGCTCGACGGTGAGCCCCTGGGGCACGCGCTCGCGCTGCGGCACGAGCGCGAGGCGCCGCGCGAGCGCCGCCCGGTCGAGCGCGCGCGCGTCGTCGCCGAGCACCCGCACCGCGCCCTCGTCGGGCGCCGCGATGCCCGCGAGCGCGCGCAAGAGCGTCGATTTGCCCGCGCCGTTGGGCCCCACCACGCCCACGACCTCGCCGCGCCCGACCGCGAGCGACACGCCGCGCAAGACGTACCCCTCGCCCTGCGCGTAGCGGTACGCGACGCCCTCGGCCGCGAGGGCGCTCACGGGCCCTCCCCCCGTCCCCCTCCCGCGGAAGCGGGAGGGGGTGCCCGAGAGTGGCCGCATAGCCTCACCCCCACCCCCTCTCCCGCGAGGGCGCGGGAGAGGGGAGCGCTGCCGCCGAACGACTGCGTGCGGTGTGATCGGCTGCGTGCGGTGTGATCGGCTGGGTGCGGTGTGATCGGCTGCGTACAGCGTGCTCGGCTGCGTGCGGTGTGCTCGGCTGCGTGCCGACGCCGATGGGCGCGACCGTGCTGCGTCGTCGGTTCGACGAAACCGTCCGCACCACGTGGGCGGCAGCGCTCCCCTCTCCCGCGCCCTCGCGGGAGAGGGGGTGGGGGTGAGGCTGTGCGGCCACTCTCGGGCACCCCCTCCCGCTTCCGCGGGAGGGGGACGGGGGGAGGGCGCATCGGTCAGCCCTCCTTCGGCGCGAGGCTGCTCAGCGAGTCGAGCCTGCGCAGGGGCGGGAAGAGCCACGTCCACAGCGCCACCACGAGCATCGTGCCGACGCCGCCCGCGACGACGGCGCGCACGGGGCCGAGCCACTCGGCGGTCACGCCCGACTCGAACTCCCCGAGCTCGTTCGAGGTGCTCACGAACACGAGGTTCACCGCGCTCACGCGGCCGCGCATCGCGTCGGGCGTGGCGAGCTGCACCGCGTGCTGGCGCACCACCACGCTCACCATGTCGACCGCGCCCGACACCATCAGCGCCGCGAGCGAGAGGTAGAAGTTCTTCGAGAGCCCGAAGGCCACCGTGGCCGCGCCGAAGGCCGCCACGCAGGCGAGCATGGCGGCGCCCGCCCTGCGGTCGATCGGGTGGTAGGCGAGCCAGAGGGCCATGGCGCCCGCGCCCGCGGCCGGCGCGCTGCGCAAGAGGCCCATGCCCCACGCGCCCGTGTGCAGGATGTCTCCCGCGAACACGGGCAGCAGGGCGACGGCGCCGCCGAGCAGCACGGCGAAGAGGTCGAGGCTCACGGCGCCGAGCACGAGCTTCGTGGTCCACACGTAGCGCACGCCGGCGAGCAGGGCGTCGAGCGACGGGCGGCGGGCGTCGGGCGCCCGGGGCGCGGGGCGCGGGCGCAGCGAGAGCGAGAGGGCCACCGAGGCGAGCGAGCACGCGGCCGAGAGGGCGAACACGCCGCCGCCGACGGGCCCCCAGAGCAGCCCCCCGAGCGCGGGGCCCGACACGGCCGCGACCTGCCAGATCGACGAGCTCCACGCCATCGCCTGCGCGAACATCTCGACGGGCACGAGGCTCGGGAGCATCGCCTGGTTGGCCGGGGCGAGGAACGCCCGCGCGGTGCCGAAGGCCACGAGCACGGCGTAGATGGGCAGCGGGGTCGCGACGCGGGCGCGCGAGAGCGCGAAGAGGGCGACGAAGCACAGGGCGATGGCCGCGTGGCAGAGCGCGACGACGCGGCGGCGGTCGAAGCGGTCGGCGACGGCGCCGGTCACGAGCGCGAGGCTCACGGCGGGCGCGAACTGCGCGAGGCCCACGTACCCGAGGTCGATCTTGCGGTGGGTGAGCTCGTAGACCTGCCAGCCCACGGCCACCGAGGCGACCTGCGTGCCCAGGGTCGAGAGCATGCGCGCGAGCTGAAAGCGGACGAAGTCGGGGTGCGCGAAGACCGCGTGGGCGTCGGGGCGGCTCAACGGCAGCGCCTCCGAGCGCCGAGGGTCACTTGATGCCCTTGTCGTGGATCCACTTGTTCATGAACTTCGCGGCCGAGTCGTACGAGGCGCGCATGTTCTTCTCGGCGGCCTCTTCGAAGACGCCGCCGACGGCGAAGACCTTCGCCTCGACGGTGACGTCGATGACCCTCTTGCAGCGGCCCTCGCCGAGGGCCTCGACGCGCATCGTGCCGTCGGTGAGGAGCTTGTCGCTCATGGTGCTGGGGATGCCCTTGAAGGTCAGCACCTTCGTGGCCTTGTTGAAGCGGGTCTCCTCGGTGTAGCGGAAGCTCGACCCGAGGGCCTTCTGCACCACCGACGGGAGGTCCATCTTGGGGGTGGCCTGCGTGCGGCGGAAGGTCTCGCGGTCGTTGTCAGTGAGCTCGAGCACCTGGTAGTCGGGGAAGCCCAGCCCCTGGCGGTACATCGCCTCGTTCATCTCGCGGTCGAAGTTGAGCTTCCAGAAGGTGTCGACCGAGCAGTCGAACTCGTGGGTCATCGTGAACTTGCGCATGGCGTTTCCTCCCCGTGAGCGACGGGGCACGGATGCTCTGCGCGAAGGGGGGCGGTGTCAATCCATCACGGCCCGCGGCCGCCGCCGCCCATCGCGCCCGCGCGCACGCCGCGGAGCGAGATGTACGTGCCCTGGAGCTGAAAGGCCGCGGTGAAGCCGTCGGCGATGCGCGGGTCGTTGGCGCAGCCGCGGCCCGTGATGCGCGTGCCGTCGCCGTCGATGCACGCGGTGATCTGCGGCGTGCGCCCCGAGGAGCTGGTCTCGATGCGCTCGAGGCCGTCGCCGTCGAGGTCGATGTCGGGCTGCTGCGGGCCGATCTGGAACACCACGATGCGCTGGCCGCCCACGAGGAGCTCGAGGAAGGTCCCGTCGCCGCCGCCGCCTCCGCCGCCGGGGATGAGCCCCGCGGGGTTGGGCAGCGCCGCGAGGTCGCGCGCGGGCACGGCGCCGCAGAGCACGCCGTTGCGCACGCCCGTGATGCGGGTCATGTCCGAGACGATCGTGCCCGAGAGCCTCCCGCGCTGCACGCGGAAGTCGAGCATGCCCACGGGGCCCGCGGGGAGGTTCAGCCGCACGTCTTCGGGGCCTCCCGTGAGCGCCCCCATGGCGATGCGGCTCTGGAACGACGCCGCCGGGAGGAAGGTCATCGCGTTGAGCGACTGCATCGAGACGTACTGGGGGTTGCCGGGCTCGGCGTTGTTGCCGACCATGCCGTCGGCGTCGAGGCCGAAGAGCCAGCCCACGCGCGTGTCGGGCACGTTCTGCCCGCGGGGGTCGGTGAGGTTCAGGAACCCGAGCTGGATCAGCACCTGCCCGTTGGTGAGCCCCGACGTGACGAACGAGTTGAGCAGCCCCACCGCGGGGCCGAGCGCGTGGCCGAAGGCGTTGTCGGCGCGGCGATCGCCCGAGAAGTCGCACCCGGTCATCCCGTCGTCTTCGGCGATCTGGAGGCTCGTCACCACCGCGGCTTGTTCCGTGCGGCACGCGGGGTCGCAGCCGTCCCAGCGCGCGGTGTTGTTGTCGTCGCACTGCTCGCCGGGGTCGACGCGGCCGTTGCCGCACATCGCGACCGAGCGGCAGTCCATCGCGCAGCCCGGCGTGCCGTCGCACACCTCGCCCGCGGCCGTGTCGACGATGCGGTTGCCGCACATCTCGTTCGACAGGCAGTCCGAGCGGCACCCGTCGCCCGAGGCGTTGTTGCCGTCGTCGCACACCTCGCCGGGGTCGACGCGCCGGTCGCCGCAGCGCGCTTCGAAGCGGCACGTGGCCGAGCACCCGTCGCCCGACACGTTGTTGCCGTCGTCGCAGCTCTCGCCGGGGTCGAGCACGCTGTCGCCGCAGCGCGGGATGCGCGCGTCGACGGGGCCCGCGTCGGGCGCGGCGTCCGCGGGCGGAACGTCCGTCGGGCCGATGTCCGTGGGCGCGACGTCGACGGGCGCCGAGTCGACGGGGGCCGAGTCGACGGGCGCCGTGTCGACCGCGGCGTCGGTCTGCTCGCCGGTGACCACGTCGCTGCCGCACCCGATGGCGCCCGCCGACAGGCAGACGGCCGCAAGAAAGAGCGTCTTGTGATGCATGATGGGGGTGTATCCGTCCTCCGCGGCGGAGCGCGTGGGGGCCGCGTGGGCGCGGATCGTATCGTCGCGCGTACCAGACGCGCAAATCGTCAGACTCAGGTTTGGCCGTTGACGAGTCTCGCTGCGTGTGAACGCGGCGCGCGAGTTCGCACGGCCCCCTCACCGC
>JBDHVF010000641.1:0-5149 GCA_039809605.1 Polyangiales bacterium
CTCCGACATCTCCACGGGGTTGCCGTCGGGGTCCTTGTCGCGGCGGTACACGAGCAGCACCTGGTCGTAGTCGAGGTCGGTGTCGATCGAGAGGCGCAGCACGTTCTGCAGCTCGTCGTGCAGCCGCGTGGCCTCGTCGGCCGTGAGGCTGTTGCACGGGCGGTCGGGCGCGATGCGCGCGCGGTAGAGGCTCTCGCACGCGTACATGTTGCCGATGCCCGCCTGCTTCTTCTGGTCGAGCAGGTACGCCTTCACGGCCGTCTTCGAGCGCGACGCGCCGCTGCGAAAGGTCTCCGCGGTCCACTCGGCGGTGAACGAGGGGTCGGTCTCGGGCGTGACCAGCACCTCGGGGCCGAGCTCGCGCAGCTCGTCGACGTCGCCGCTCGCCACGCCGGGGAAGACGTGCACCTTGCCCTTGTACTCGGGCTCGTGAAAGTTCACCTTGCCCCGCGACGTCTGCATCCAGAAGTTCACCGACTTCGCGGTGGGGGCCTCCTTGTGGTGCTTGTAGTGCGAGATGAAGTCGTCGCCCTCGACCGACCAGCGGCCCTTGAACATCAGGTGCGAGATGAGCGTGCCCGTCGAGAGGTGCATCACCACGTGCTTGCCGCGCTGGGTCACGCGGTCGAGCGTGGCGCCCACGAAGAAGCCCTCGAGCTTCTGGTCCTTGTCGGGGTCGTCTTTGAGGGCGGTGAAGTGGCCGCCGTGGTAGCCGAACGCGCTCACCGTCGCGCCCTCGACGCGCTCGCGCAGCCAGCGAACCTGCTTGTTGACCTCTGCGAACTCGGGCATCGGAACCTCCTCTCGTGAATCAGCCGCTCGTCTCGATGCGCAGCGCCTGGAGCCACGCCGCGCGCCTTCGCATTTCGTCGTCGGAGTAGAGCCCCGCGTCGTCGAGGCGCGCCTCGCGCTCGTGGCCCGTGCGGTCGTCTCGCACCGCGAGCACGAGCACCCCGTTGGGACGCACGTCGAGCCGCACCTCGACGCGCGCCCCGTCGGCGAGGTCGTGGTCGAACTCGAGCTGGTAGACGCCCACGCGCGTGGCCTCGCGCTCCGAGCGACCTTCGTAGACCTCGACGGGCAGCACCCGCCCTCCCCCGCGCATGGCGAAGAACGCCCTGCCCACGAAGGGCGTCGGCGTGCCCGCGGGCACCAGGGGGTAGAGCACCGGGCGGCGCCCGTCGGGCTGCGACGCGTCGGGCGCGTACGCGCGGATCGAGAAGGTGTCGGGCACCACGCCGCGCATCTCGACCGCGGGGGCGTGCGCGGCGCCCGCGAGCGTCGCGCCGTACACCGCCGCGCCCGCGGCCACGATGGTGAGCGGGTTGAGCGGGTGCCCGGGGTCGTCGAAGACGCGCACGCGCCTGCACCGCTCGCGCATGCGCTGCTGCAAGGGCCACAGGAGCGACGACCCGCCCGTGAGCAGCACCTCGTCGAGGTCGGACCACTGGAGGTTCGCGCGGCGCAGGGCCTCGTCGGCGCACGCGACGGCGCGGTCGAGCTCGCCGGCGATCCAGCGCGAGAGGTCGCCGAGGGAGACCTCGAGCGTCACCTCGTCGCCCTCGCTCTCGGCGTCGAACACGGGCGTGAAGCGCTTCTTACGCACGCGCGCCATCGGCGAGGGGTCGCTCGCGGCGTCGGTGTTGAGCGCGATCTTGAAGCCCTCGGCGAGCTCCAGGAGCCGCTCGGCGGTGGCCTCGTTCACCGACGCGAGGGTGAAGCCGGGGTCGCCCGCGCGCTCGGCGTACTGCGCGACGAGCGCGTCGCGGATGCGCGCGTCGATCGCGAGCCCGCCGAGCTGCACGCCGTACGAGTCGACGGCGCGGAGCTGTTGCCGCCCGTCGCGCGGCGCCTCGCGCTTCATGAGGGTCACGTCGAGCGTTCCGCCGCCGAAGTCGAAGACCATGAAGGTCACCGGGCCGTCGGCCTCGACGCCCTCGGCGACGCGCAGCCCATACGCCCACGCGGCGGCGTCGGGCTCGGTGATGAGCCCCGCGACGGGCAGGCCCGCCATGCGCGCGGCCTGCGCCGTGGCGAGCTTCTCGCGGTTCCTGAAGCGCTGGGGGTGGGTGATGACCACGCCGTCGAGCGGCGGCAGGCCCGGCCGCACGCGCACGATGTCGGCGAGCGCGCGCAGGATCACCGCGGCCACGTCGGTGGCGTAGAGCTCGTGGCCTCCCACGCGCCACGGAGGCCCGGCGAGCACGCGCTCCCCGACGCCCATGTGGTTCTTCGAGCCCCGAACGAGCAGCACGTCGTCGGGCGGTCGCTCGGCGTCTCCCACGAGCTCGCGGTAGCGCCGCGCGGCGTCGGCGCCCACGAAGGCCGACGGGGCGCCGCCGCGCGCGGTGAGCAGCACGAGTGATGCGAGCGTGGGGCGTCCGCCTTCGAGCGCCACGACGCGGGGCTGGCCGCGGTCGACATACGCCACCGAGCAGAACGTGGTGCCGAGGTCGATGCCGTAGAGGGCCACGTCAGGCCCTCCCCCCGTCCCCCTCCCACGCAGAGCGTGGGAGGGGGTGCCCTCGACGACTGCATAGCCTCACCCCCCCGCCCCTCTCCCGCGAGGGCGCGGGAGAGGGGGGCGCTGCCGCGCAGGAGCCGCACAGGTGCAGCTTCGAACCGTGAGCGCTCCGCGTGACGACGCACCGTCGCACTCGCCGCTCGCGAGCGAGCCCCGCGCCTCGCGCCTTACGATCGACCTCCTCGCACGCAGACGATCGGCGGCAGCGGCTCCCCTCTCCCGCGCCCTCGCGGGAGAGGGGCTGGGGGTGAGGGTATGCTGCCACCATGAGGCACCCCCTCCCACGCTCTGCGTGGGAGGGGGACGGGGGGAGGGCCACCATGAGGCACGCCCTCCCACGCTCTGCGTGGGAGGGGGACGGGGGGAGGGCCGCCATCGTCACTCCCGCTGCACGACGAGCGAGACGCGGTCGAGCAGGCCGCTGCGCTCGACGCCCGCGGTCACCACCGCGCGCGCGAGGTCGGCGAGGCCGAAGACCTTCTCGGGCGTCTCGTACGAGGTGTCGCCGCTCTCGCGCGTGAACCACTCGCGCGCGAGGGCCGCGGGGTCGACCGTCCACCGCGCCGCGAGCCCCAGGTCGTACTGAAAGCGCCCCTGCGGGAGCACCGTGCAGTCGATGCCCGTCAGGGCCGTGAACGCGCCCGCGAGCGGCAGCGGCTCGCGCGGAACCAGCAGCTCGTTGGCCGGGCGAGAGAGCAGCCGCCACGCGAGCTCGATGCGCGCGAAGGGCGGCGGAGGCTGCGCGCCCTGGGCGATGGCGCCCTGCATGCGGATGCGGGCCTTGCCGTGGAGGTCGCATCGCACCGGGATCACGAAGCCCTGCGGCGTGCGCTGCGGGCGGTCGACGTAGACGCTGTCGGCGGCGCCTCCGTTCTCGTTGCGCGTCGCGGAGGCGACCGCGCCCGAGAGCCCCTCGAAGGGCGCCCACTCGCTGAAGGCCACGTCGTCGGGCGCCCCGCGCACCGTGATGCGCTCGACGCCGAGGCGGCGCTGCATCTCGGCCACGAGCTGCCTGCCGCGAGGGATGTCTCGCGTGAGCACGAACACCATCAACGGCCGCGCGCCGCGCCAGTCGAAGGGGCCCGTGTCGCTGGTGAAGTTCGGGTGCGAGGCGGCGAAGGTGACGCCGTTCCAGAAGGGGTCGCGGTTGAGCGACTCGACGTGCGCGAGGGTGCGCGCCCACATCGCCGGGTCGAGCCTGCGCTCGGCGAAGTAGCGCCCGTTGAAGGTCATGAGCAGGCGCCCCGCCCACACGCCGTAGCCCTCGTCGACGCGCGCGCGCAAGAGGGCCGCGAGGCAGCTCGGGTCGGCGCCCGCGGTGCACGCCACGTCGCTCGCGGCGTTGGGCTGAAAGGGCGACGAGGTGCTCTGGAACCCGTCGGTCACGAGCACGGTCACGGCCCACGGGTCGATGGGGTCGGGCGCCTGCATGTCGGGCCGCGGCGCGGGCGGCGGGCGGCGCAGCGCGAGGTGCAGCGCCGCGTTCGAACCGCGGTAGGTCTGCGGCGCGCGGAGCTGCTGCACGGTGAGCGACGTCTCGCAGTGCAGGTCGGTGTCGAGCGCGCAGCGCTGAAAGGGGTTGTTGAGCTGCAGCGCCGAGAGCGACGCCTCGATCACCTGCGCGTGGAGGGTCTGGAGCGCGACCGAGCTCGACGAGGTGAACCCCCGGATGCTCTCGGACACGTCGACCACCACGCGCGCCCCCCTGCCCGGCGGCGGCGCGGGCCGCGCGGGCTGCTGCGCCACGGGCTGTTGCACGACGGGCTGCGGCTGCTGGCCCTGCCGCGAGGACTTCTGCGGGCACCCGGCGACGAGCGCGAGGGCGACGACGAGGGGCTCAGTGCGTGCTCGACGCGATGGCATCGACGATCTCCCTGCCCTCGACCGCGGCCTCGACGAGCGCGGCGGCCTCGACCTCGTAGCGCTGGTCGCGCGGGCCGCGCAGCACGTAGAACGCCCTGCCGTTCTCGACCGTCTCGCGCACCGCGGGCTCGTCTTGAAGCTCCACGGGCACGAGCGACGCGCCCTGTCGCACGACGGCCACGTACGAGTACCAGCCGCGGGGTTTCGCCCCCGCGAGCACCGACCAGAGGAGCTGGCCGCCCTGCACCGACACCTGCCCGACGTGGTCGCGGTGCTGGTCGGCGTAGCAGACGCAATAGCGCACGCCCGGAGGGAGCACGCAGAGGTCTTCGGGCTTGGCGTGCGGGCAGCGGACGTTCGCGCGGCGAGGCGGGGCCATGGGTCTACTCCAGCGTCCAGAGCTTCTTCGCGAGCACCTGCTCGAGGAACAGTTCGAACGGCGAGAAGCGGAACCACCGCGTCGCGTTGGGCGGCGCGTACATCATCGGCGCGATGGCGTTGCGGGCCATCTGCGCCTCGAGCGCGATCTTGAGCTGCTCGAAGTTGGGGTCGATGCGCGTCGGCGACGGCAGCTCGGGCGCCACCTTCGGCGTCTCGAGGATCGTCACCTGCGCCTTCTGCGCGACGGGCTCCTCGGCGAAGCGATACAGGTCGCGCGCGCCGATCACCGGGGCCTGCGGCGCGGGCGCGGCGGGCATCGCGGGCTGCGGCACGAAGGGCTGCATCGGCGCGGGCATGGGCGCGGCGAAGGGCGCCACGGGC
>JBDHVF010000642.1:0-5140 GCA_039809605.1 Polyangiales bacterium
CGCAGTAGCTGCCCGCGGCGCAGTCGGCGTTCGAGCGGCAGGCGCCGGGGCCCGCGTCGACGCCCGCGTCCGTCGGCGCGATGCAGAGCGCGCCGATGGGGATGCACGCCCGCGCGGCCTCGCAGCACACCGTGCCCGGCCCGCAGAGCGCCGCGGCGCAGAACGAGCCCGCGTCGACGCCCGCGTCGGGCGCCGGGCACGCGCCGGTCGAGCGCGTGGGGCGGTCGGGGCGGCAGCCGAGGTACGTCTCGCCCGTGCACGAGCAGAAGGTCTCGGGGCGCAGGCACTCGACGGCCGGCGAGCAGGTGCCGCTGCGCGCGCAGAGCGCGCTCGGGTAGACGCACTCCTGGCCGCGGCCGCAGTCGGAGGCCGTGACGCACGCGCCGGGGCCCGCGTCGATGGGGGGCACGTCGACGCCGCCGTCGACCGAGGGGCACGCGCCGCGCGAGGCGAAGCGCGCGCCCGCGGCGGCGGCCTCGCACTCGTTGCCGTAGGTGCGCCCGTCGCAGCCGCACACGGGCGAGTAGAGGTCGGGGCACACGCTGGGGCGCGCCGCGCAGGTGCCCGGCGTGCCGCAGCCCGAGCCCGAGCACCACTGGCTCCGGTCACAGTCGGCGTTGGAGCGGCACGCGCCAGGGCCCGCGTCGGTGGGGGGCACGTCGACGCCGCCGTCGACCGAGGGGCACGCGCCGGCCGACTGCGTGGGGCGGTCGGGGCGGCAGCCCTCGTAGCTCTCGCCGGTGCACGAGCAGTACGTCTCGGCGCGGAAGCACTCGATGCGAGGCATGCACGCGCCGCTGCGCGCGCACATCGAGCTCGCGTAGACGCACTCCTCGCCCGAGGCGCAGTCTCGCGTCGAGAGGCACTGCGCGCCCCCGTCGGGCGTGGTCACGTCGGTGACGATCGGCACGTCGTCGGTGGGGGTCGCGTCGGGCGGGGGCACGTCGATCGGCGTGCCTCCGCAGCCCGACGCCAGCATGGCCACGGCGAAGACCGCGGCCGCCCTGAAGGCGATCAAGCGTTGGTAGCTCATACCCGTCCCTGATCCGCGGAGGCCGCGGAGTGGCTCACGTTTTCGTGCGTGAGCAACGGTGTGCCAGGGGGCGATCGCACCGCGACGCGGAGGTCACGGCGAGCCGTGGGTGAGAGGGAGTGCGTCGCGTGCGCGAGGCGCGGTAGGGTACGCGCCATGAGACTTCGCCATGGCTTCTTGCCGCTCCTCTTCGCGCTGGGATGCAGCGAGCGGAGCCCGCACCCGCCCGTGGTCACGCCCGACGTCGTCGTCACGCCCGACGTGACCGTCGACACGCCCGCGATCGACACGCCCGCGTCCGACATCACGGACGACGCCGATGCGTCCGAGGACGCGCCCGACGCGGGGGACGCGGCGAGCGACGTGACCGATGCGAGCGACGCGACCGATGCGAGCGACGCGAGCGACGCGACCGACGCGAGCGACGCGACCGATGCGAGCGACGTGACCGATGCGAGCGACGTGACCGACGTGACCGACGTGACCGACGTGACCGACGTGACCGACGTGACCGATGTGACCGATGTGACCGATGTGAGCGACGCGGACGACGCGAGCGACGGGGGCAGCGCGTGGATGCCGATCCCCGACGCGAGCTGCAACGCGCGCGAGCGCAGCGTGCCGGTGCAGCTCTCGCCGCACGTCGACCCCGACGCCGGGCCGATCATGTACCCGACGAACCCTCCCGCGTCGGGGCCGCACTTCCCGATCTGGGCGCACTGGGGCGTGTGGCCCGACATCCCCCGCGGCTACTGGGTGCACAACCTGGAGCACGGCGGCGTGGTGTACCTCTACCAGTGCCCCACGGGCACCTGCGACGCCACGCGCGACGCGCTCGCGGCGATGATGCGCACGATCCCCATGGACCCCGCGTGCATGCCCACCGACGCCGAGCCCGCGACGGTGCGCGTGGTGATCACCCGCGACAACGAGATCACCACGCCCATCGCCGCCGCCGCGTGGGGCTGGCTCTACGCCGCCGACTGCGTCGACGCCCCGAGCCTGCGCGACTTCTACGTGCGCCACGCGGGCATGGCGACGGAGAACTTCTGCTCCGACGGGTTCTACCCCTGACGTGACGGCAGGCGCGCGCGCAGCGCCTCGACGAGCGTGCGCGCGTCGCGCTCGTCGGGCAGCGCCAGGCGCCCCTCGCGGCCGAAGCGGAACACCCACCGCGGGTGGGGCATGGTCACGCGCTCGGCCTCGGTGAGCGCCGCGAGGGGCAGCCGCTCGACGTGCCCGCTGCGGTAGCGCACCACCGCGTGCGTGCGCGTCACGAGCACCTCGGCGCGCGTCTCGGTGCGCCACCGAAGGAGCGCCATCAGCCCGAAGGCCACGGTCACCACGGCCACCCACAGCGCGCGGTAGAACCCGGGCATCGGCGCGAAGGCCAGCGCCGACGCGCTCACCCACGCCCCGACGAGCAGCGGCTTGTGATGGATCGCGACGGCCCTCCAGCGCGCCACGGGGACGTCGCCCGAGGGCGAGGCGCCGGGGCTCACGCCTTGGGCGTCCATCCGTCGTCCTCGAAGGAGGGGGGCATGGGGTAGCCGCCGGTCGCGGGGTCGACCACGGCGCCGGGCGTCTCGCCGTGGCGGTAGGGGCCCTTCGCCGAGAGGGGCTCGGGCGGGAGCTCGCGCTTGCGGCGCGCGAGGGCGTACTGCCAGGCGGCCACCACTCCTCCGACGCCGAGCGCGGCGCCCGCGGCGATCAGTTCGACGAGCATCGTGGGGCGTAGCGTACCACCCGCTACGACGAGAGGAGCGGGCGGCGCTGCTTCTCGGAGACCAGCTTGACGAGCATCGGGTGCAGCTCGCCGGCCTTCACCCGCAGCTTCGAGAGCGCGAGGTGCGCGCCGTTGCGCCGGGCGAGGGGGAGCTCGTCGTCGTGGGCCCCCATCGCCACGAGGAGCACGTCGCCGAGCTCGTCCTGCGCCTGGTGCAGCGCGTCGAGGAGCTGGTGGCCGTCCATGCCCGGCATGCGCAGGTCGAAGACGATCACGTCGGGCTTGCACTCGCCCGTGGCGAGCAGCACCTCGGTGCCCGGCGCGAAGGTCTCGATGTCGAAGTCTCCGTCGCGCTGCAAGGCCTCTTCGATCATCGTGCGCCACGACGACTCGTCGTCGATCACGAACACCAGCGGGCGCTCGCGGCCCACCTCGAGCGGCACGCGGTAGCCCTGCCCGTGGAGGAACTCCGCAAGCACGGCGCGCGCGACGCGCCGGTGGCCCCCCTCGGTCAGCCGCGCGCGTAGCGTGCCGCGCGTGATCCAATCGACCACCGCGGGGCGCGAGACCCCGCAGATCTGGGCGATCTCTTCGGTGGTGAACTCACGGTCTCCGAGCATATGCGCCACTCCCGTCTGCGTCGGCACAAGCGGGCGACACCCTAACAGGCATTTCGCGGGCGCGTAAACACTCTCGTGCGACAAAGCTTCGTGACGTAGCTTGCACACCATGACGAAGACCTTCGACCCCGACGCCGCTTCGCGCGCGGGCTCTGGCATCTACGGCCTGCCTCACGCGCCCGACGAGGCCCGCGTGGTGGTGCTCCCGTGCCCCTTCGCCGCGACGACCTCGTACGGAGGCGGCGCCGAGCGAGGCCCCGCGGCGCTGCTCTCGGCCTCGCGCCAGGTCGACCTCTTCGACGTCGAGACGGGCCGCCCCTACGAGTCGGGCATCGCGATGCTGCCCGAGCCCGAGGCCGTGCGGCAGTGGGACCGCGAGGCTCGCGCGCTCGCCGTCGACGTGATCGAGGTGGGCGGCGAGGTGGGCGACGACCCCGAGCTCGGCGCCGCGCTCGCGCGCGTGAACGAGCTCTGCGACCGGGTGAACGAGCACGTGTACGCCGAGGCCCGCGCGTGGATCGCCCGCGACCGGCTCGTGGCCCTGGTGGGCGGCGATCACGCGGTGCCCTTCGGGAGCATCCGCGCGCACGCGGAGAGGTACCCGGGCATGGGGGTGCTTCACCTCGACGCGCACGCCGACCTTCGCACGGCGTACGAGGGCTTCACCTGGTCGCACGCGTCGATCATGGCGAACGTGCTCGACCGCGTGCCGGGCGTCGCGAGGCTGGTGCAGGTGGGCGTGCGCGACCTCTCGAACGAGGAGCACGCGCGCATCGCGCACTCGGGCGGGCGCGTGGTGACCTTCTTCGACGCGGCCCTTCAGGCGCAGCGCTTCGAGGGGGTGCCGTGGTCGCGCGCGGTCGAGGCCATGGTGAAGCCGCTGCCGCGCGACGTGTACCTCTCGTTCGACATCGACGGCCTCGACCCCACGCTCTGCCCGCACACGGGCACGCCCGTGCCGGGGGGGCTGTCGTTCGCCGAGGCGTGCTACCTCGTGGGCGCCGTCGCCCGCTCGGGCCGGCGCATCGTGGGCATGGACCTCGTCGAGGTCGTGCCCGGCCCCGACGGAGACGAGTGGGACGGCAACGTCGCCGCGCGGCTCCTCTACAAGATGATCGGCCACGCCCTGAAGACCTGGGGCTGAGAAAATCTCGCGAAGGTTGTTGACGCGCGCATCGAGCGGAGGTACATGAACGGCCCGCTCGACGTTGGGGCTGTAGCTCAGCTGGGAGAGCGCATCAATGGCATTGATGAGGCCACCGGTTCGATCCCGGTCAGCTCCACCAACGTTCCCTTCTCACTCCCATCACATCCGTCACACCTGATACAAACCGCAGGTCAATCTGGCCGCTTTCGCGTGTGCGACGTGTCGCCCACTCGCGCAGCGGCGCGCCTTGGCGGAGCCCCCACCCCCGCTGCCGCGCGCCTTCGCGGAGCCCTCACCCCCGCTGCCGCGCGCCTTCGCGGAGCTCCCACCCCCGCTGCCGCGCGCCTTCGCGGAGCCCCCACCCTCGCTGCCGCGCGCCTTCGCGGAGCCCCCACCCCCGCTGCCGCGCGCCCCGCCCCCGCGGAGCGAGGGCGTGGCTGAGCGTGCTGAAACGAGGTGATGGGCTGCATGCGTCTCGCAGGGGCCCTCGCGCTGCGAGGGCCATCACCTCAACGCTTCCTGGATGACGCTTCCGCACGATGGGAGCCGCGTCAGCGCATCGATCACGCGTCGTCGTCGATCTCGATCGAGCGGCGAGAAGCGAGGAATGCGAA
>JBDHVF010000643.1:0-5138 GCA_039809605.1 Polyangiales bacterium
GGCCCTGCGCGCGATGCGCCGCGCGCGGGCGAGCGGCCCCGCCGCGGCGTCTTCGGCGGCGGCCGAGAGCGCGCTGTTGTCGCTGCGCGCGAGGATGTCTCGCAGGCACGCGCGCGCCGTGGCCTGCTCCTCGCGCGTCGAGACGGCGGCGACGAGGGGCCACAGGTCGGCCTCGGTGGGCGTGTCGCGCCCGGCCATCACCGCGGCCGCGGCCACGAGGCGCTGCACGCGCACCGCGCGCCGATCGGAGAGCTGCACGCCATGCTTTCGAAGCAGACGGATCGCGTGCGCGAGGTGGGGGCGCACGGGGTCGAGGCGGGCCTCTCGCGCGGCGCGCGCGAGCGTGTCGAGGTCGGCGAGCGAGGCGTGGGCGGGGTCGCTCTCGACGAGCGACCAGCCGCCCGAGAGCAGGTCTTCGAGGCGCGCGTCGGGCACGGGGTCGAGAAAGGCCCGCACGAGGAAGCGGTCGGCGAAGGCCGCGAGGGCCTCGTCGTCGGGCAGCGCGTTCGAGGCGCCGACGCACACGCGCAGCGGACAGCGCAGCGCGGTGTGGCCGCGGCGAAAGGTGCGCTCGTTCAACACGCCGAGCAGCGTGTTGAGGATGGCCGTCGACCCGAGGAACACCTCGTCGAGAAAGGCCACGTCGGCCTCGGGGAGCATGCCCGCGGTCTCGACGGCGACGACGCCCTCGCGGAGCTTTCGCAGGTCGACGGGCCCGAAGATCTCGCCGGGCTCGGTGAAGCGCCCGAGGAGGTACTCGAAGTAGCGCCCGCCCACGGCCTTCGCCGCGCGCCGCGCCACCTCGCTCTTGGCCGTGCCCGGCGGGCCGATGAGCAGCACGTGCTCGCCCGCGACGGCCGCGAGGGCCACGAGCTCCACGAGCGCCTCGCGCTCGACAAGACCGCGCGCCGCGGTCGCGAGCGCCGCGCGCAGCGACGCCGATGCCTGGGTGACCTCTTCCATGGGGGCCTTCGATTAGCACCCCACGCGCCCTTCGTCTCGCGGCGCGCGGCCGTTCAGCGAGAGAGCGCGTCGAGGAACGCGCCGCGGGTCGTCGCGTCGAGCGGGCAGCGCACGAGGCTCCCGTGCGGCAGCGGGGCGCAGCGCAGGTGCTCGGTCGCCCACGCGCACGCGGGCTCGGGGGCGGGGTTGCGGGCGGCGCACACCACGGCCGCGAGGCGCCCGTCGGCGTCGCTCTGGCGGTACGCCGCGCGCGCCTCGGGGCCGAAGAGCGCGCCGTTGACGGTGATGGGCCACGGCCCGCGGCGCCCCGCGAAGCGCCCCGGCTGGCACCCCGCGTACGCGTAGAACGCCTCGTGCTCGACGTACTCGAGCACGGGCGCGCGTCGATCGAACGCCCCGAGGAGCTCGCGGCAGTTGACCGCCAGGGGGTTCTGACGGCCGGTCCACACGCGCTCCTGGGGCGCGCCCGCGGCGAAGCGGTGCCGCAGGAACGACTGGTACCAGAGCAGCCCCGACGCGGCGGTGGCCGCGACGACGAGGGCCGCGAGCGCGCGCAGAGCGCGGGCCTCGGGCGCGGCGCAGAGCGCGTAGAGGCACACGAGCGGCGAGAGGAGCATCAGCGCCACGAGGAAGCGGTGCCCCTCGCCCGGGTCGTGGTTGAACTCGAACTTGAAGAGCAGCGGGGCCGCCGCCGCGGTCATCGCCCCGTAGACCCAGAAGAGCGCGACGTGGTCGGGCCGCCGCGTGCGCAGCGCGAAGAGCGCCAGCACCGCGACCGCCGCGTAGATGGGGAAGTAGTCGTGCGCGAGCACGCGCAGCGCCTCGCGGGTGTTCGCGAAGGGCACCGGCGGGCCGAAGAGACCGAGGTGCCGCGCGGGCACGAGGGCGACCTCCTGCGCGGGCCCTCCCGGCGAGAGCGAGGCGTGGAAGGCGCGGCTCACGACGAAGAGCGTCGCGACGAGCCCGATCGAGAGGTAGAGCCCCCCGCGCGGCCGCGCGTGCAGGAGCGACGGCACGACCTGATACGCGCCGAGAAGGCCGAGCGCGAACACGAGCAGCGACGCCTCGTCGAGCAGCGCCAGCGAGGCCGCCGACGCGAACATCGCCACCGTGACGCGTCGCGAGTGCGCGCGGGGGTCGCGCGCCCTGGCCGCGACGGCGACGACGAGCAGCACGAGGTGCAGCCCCGCGACGACCACGTGCGGCCGGTACGCGTACGACGCGTACGGCAGGAACGAGTACCCGCAGAGCAGCGCCGAGTCGTGGGTGGTGAAGAGCTCGCGGGGCGGCAGGTGCAGCAGCACCATGGGGCTCGCGAACGCGAGCGCGAGCGCGACGAGCGGCGCGAACCACCACCCGCGGCGCGGCGACACCTCGCGCAGCGCCAGGGCCGCGACCGAGCAGGCCATCGCGAGGTACAGGTCGTGGGCCACCGAGAACGCGAGGCCCGCGTTGATGACGTCGCCCGAGAGCGTCTGGAGCTCGGCGGCGATCACGTCGCCGAGGTAGTGGTAGCGCAGCGTCGCGTCGGGCAGGTACACGTTGGTGAAGGGCACGCGGCCGACGCGCAGCGACGAGGCGAGCGGGATGTGCCAGTCGCGGTCCCACATCACCAGCAGGTACGAGGTGCGCCAGAGCGCGAGCGCCGTGGTGGCCGACGCGGCGAGCACGGTCACGACGGCGCCCGCGTCGAGCCTCGGCCGCGGGCGGTACTTCGCCGCGAGCGCCGCGCCCGCCGCGACGAGCACGGCGCGCGAGAGCCACACGGCGTGCTCGAGCGTCATGAAGCGCGCGAGCGTGAGCACGAGGAGCGCGTCGGCCGAGAGCACGACGCCCACGTCGAGCAGGCGCGCGAGGCCCGTCGCGGGCGCGGCGCGGCCGAGCGCCGGCAGGTACGCCGCGAGCGGCAGGAGGTGGAGCGCGACGGCCAGCGCGGCGGCGGCGGCGAGGGTGAGCATCGGGGCGCGGGAGGGTTTCCGCGGCGCACCCCGCGGTGTCAAGTACGCGGGCAGGGGGGCGCGGCGGGGCTGCGCCGGCGGGGCATGCGGTACACGGCCATGGTCGACACGGGCGCGACGAAGAGGAACTCGGCGCCGCGCGACTCGATGGCGCGCGCAGCGGACGAGCCCGCCTCGACGCCGACCCAGCGCGCGCGCAGGGCCTCGACGCGGCACGCGAAGGCCTCGGGGTCGCCCGCGCTCGACACGTAGACCACGCGGCTGCGGTAGTCGTGGTTGAAGAGGTCGGCGAGAAAGTGGACGCTCTCGTCGTACGCGAACACGTCGCCCGGGCCGAGCTCTCGCTCACGCGCGAGGGCCCAGCGCGTGGGCCAGAGGAAGGTGTCGAGCTGGAGCGACGCGCGCTCCTCGGCCGAGGCGTGGCGCGCGCGGGAGAGGTAGCGCGGGTACGTGATGAAGCCCCGGTACGCCTCGGTGTAGCCGTGCCAGGTGAGCGCCGCGAGGGCGGCCGAGAGCGCGACGCGCGAGAGTCGCCATCGGGCGCTCGCGTGCACGAGGGCGAAGCACACGAGCGAGGCCGAGCCCGCGGCGAGCACGAAGCGGGTCATGTACGGCACGGGCACCTGAAGCGCCTCGACGAAGAGAAAGAGCGGCAGGAGCCCGCGGCGCCAGTTGCGCCCGCGCAGCACGTCGAACGCGAGCGCGACGACGCAGAAGAGCAGCAGCCAGCGGAACGCGGGGCCGAAGCCTCCGCTGCGCACGTCGGGGCAGTAGAAGGGGTCGTCGTTGTACCAGCTCGTGAGAAGGTCCTTGAGCGCGTGGGGGGCGCCGAAGAAGGTGGGGCTCTGGTCGGGCCCGCTGCCGTACTCGACGCCGGGGTTGCTGGGCCCGGGGAGGTGCAGCCCCAGCGCGCGCACCCTCAGTTCGAAGGGGAACATCGGGTTGCCCGCGCGGAGGTAGTTCTGCACGTACTTCACGCCGCCGATGAGCGGCGCGGCGAGGCCCGAGAGGGCGACGTCTCCCGCGAGGCGCCAGCGCGCGCCGGGCGGGGCCGCGCGCAGCTCGACGACCGCGCGCGCGAGGAGGTACGGGCCGAAGAGCGCGAGGTGAAAGAGCCCCGTGTATTTGCTGCCGAGAAAGAGCCCCCACGCGACGAAGCCCATCCAGCGGTCGCGCCGCTCGGGGGCGCCGACGGTGTAGTACACGGCCGACGTGAAGAGCGCGTTCCACGCCACGTCGACGTGCGTCGAGTGCGCTTGCAGGAACACCGGCGGCAGCGCGACCCACGCCGCGCCCACGGCGGCTGCGAGGGGTCGCGTCGCGCCCACGCGCCTCGCCCACGCGGCGATCACCGCGGCGCCGAGCGCGAGGAAGGGGAGCTGCGAGCTGTCGTCGAGGCGGTTGTCGCGCTGAAAGATGCAGTTCCACACCGCGAGCAGCTCGACGTACTGGGGGTTGCCCTGCGTCCACACGATGGGCGTCGGGAACCACGCGAGCGAGCGCTCTTGAATCGCGAGCGCGGTCTTGGGCACGTGGTACCAGGCCGGGTCCCACGTCCACGAGCGGAAGTACCACACCATCACCGCGCAGATGCCCGCGGCCAGGGCGGCGGGCACGAAGGTTCCCACCGCGACCTCGCGCTCGGCGACCGTGTCGCGCGCGAGGCGCAGGGGCGCCCTCACGTCCGATCGCAGCGCGGCGCGCACGGCGTCGCGCCCCCCGCGCCCGAGCGCGAGCGCGAGCGTCGCGCCGAAGAGCAGCGCGGCGACGGCGCCGAGGGTCACGGGCTCGAGGCGCCCCGCGTGGCCGCAGAGGTGAATCGCCACGAGGATCAAGAGCGCGTCGACGATCACCGTCGCGATGAAGCGGTCGAGCGCGCCGCGGTCGGGGTAGACGCGCGCCGCCACCGCGTAGCTCGCGCACAGGCCCAGCGCGCTCTCGACCAGCCAGACGATCCAGCCCATGACGTGCGAAGCTCCTGCGAAGGGGAGCGGATCAAAGCCGCCGCGGGCGCCCACGGTCAAGCGCCCGATCGCGCGCCGCGAGCGGTGGTGTAGAGTCCGCGCCGCCCGACGTGACGACCGCCCTCGCGAACGCCCCCGACCCGCGCGCCCTGCGCCTCGCCCGCCTGCGCGCCGCCGTCGACCTCGCCGACCGCCGCCCCCTCGACGACGACGCGACCTCGCCCCTCGCCGAGCGCGCCGCCCTCGCGGCCAC
>JBDHVF010000644.1:0-5131 GCA_039809605.1 Polyangiales bacterium
GTCGATGTCGCGCCCGTCGCGGGTCGCCTCGGGCGCGAGGTCGGCGGGCCTCATCGCGCGCCCCCGAGGCGCGAGGCCGCCACGGCGCCGAGCGCGGCGGCGGCCATGCCCAGCGCCGCGAAGCCCATCGCGCGCCACGCCTCGCCCGTGGTCTTCGACGGCGCCTCGGGCGAGGGCGGGAGGTTGTACGCCTCGGGCTCCTCGGTCAGCAGGAAGAACGCGTGCAGGCCCTCGGTGCCGGGCTGCGACGTCGCGTCGTCGCCGTAGAGGTACGCGCGCGCCTCGCCCCGCGCGCGCAGCGCCTCGACGCGCGCGCGGGCCTTCGCGCGCAGCTCGTCGAGCGGGCCGAAGGCGATCGAGTCGGTGGGGCACGCCCTGGCGCACGCGGGCTCGAGGCCGCCCTTGAGCCGGTCGTAGCAGAGCGTGCACTTGAACGCGCGGCCGTCGTCGGGGCGGCGGTCGACGACGCCGAAGGGGCAGGCCGACACGCAGTAGCCGCAGCCGTTGCACACGTCGGGCTGCACGTACACCGTGCCGAACTCGGTGCGCACGATGGCGCCCGTGGGGCACGCCTCGAGGCAGCCCGCGCGCTCGCAGTGCTTGCACACGTCGGAGACCATCGCCCACGAGAGCTCGCCGCCGTCGACGGCGCGCTCGACGAAGGCCACGTGGCGCCACGTCGCCGCGCCGAGCGCGCCGGTGTTGTCGTACGACATGCCCGTGAAGGCCATGCCGTCGTCGGGGAGCTGGTTCCACTGCTTGCACGCGACCTCGCAGGCCTTGCAGCCGATGCAGGTGGTCGCGTCGGTGAAGAAGCCCACGGTCTCCATCGCTCGCCTCACCTTCGTTGCGCGGCGGGGCCGTCGCGCGGGGGCTCTCGGTGCGCGACGTCCTCGCCGAGCGGGCCGCTCGTGGCGGCGCGCCGGCCGCGCGCGGTGCGGCCGGGCTCGATGTCGGCCGTGAGCGCCTTCGACTCCTGGATCTGCACGTTGGCGTCGGCCACGAACGACACGAGCTCGTTCACCGCGTCGCCGCGCGCGACGCCCACGCTGCCCCAGTGGTAGGGCAGCCCGATGGTGTGCACCGCGCGCCCCTCGACGCGCAGCGGTCGCACGCGGGCGGTGACGAGCACGCGGCACTCGACCTCGGCGCGCGCGGTTCGCACGGTGGCCCACCCGCCGTGCGTGAGCCCCCGCTCGCGCGCGAGCTCGGGCGAGACCTCGCAGAAGAGCTCGGGCTGAAGCTCCGAGAGCCACGGGAGCCAGCGCGACATGGTGCCGGCGGTGTGGTGCTCGGTGAGCCGGTACGTGGTGAGCACGTACGGAAAGCGCCGGTCTCCCCAGGCGCCGTGGTAGGGGTTGCCGCGGCGCCTCCACTCGACGCGCGTGGGGTTGCACTGCTGGCCGTAGAGGGGGTTGCGGGCGATGGACTCCTGCGGCTCGTAGTGCGTGGGCAGCGGGCCGTCGACGAGGCCCGTGGGGGCGAAGAGCCACGCGCGCCCGTCGGCCTGCATGATGAAGGGCTCGTCGCCCGCGAGCGTGTCGACGCCCGTGGCGCCCTCGGGCGGGCGGTAGTCGGGCGGCCGGTCGGCGATGAAGTCGGGCACGTCGAGGCCGGTCCACCGCCGCAGCGACGCGTCCCACCACACGTAGCGCTTGCGCTCGGACCAGGGCCTCCCCTCGGGGTCGGCCGAGGCGCGGTTGTAGAGCAGCCGACGGTTCGACGGCCACGCCCAGCCCCACTCGGGCGCCACCTCGCTCTGCTCGCGCGCGGGCTTGCGGCGCGCGGCCTGGTTCACGCCGTGCGCGCGGCACCCGCTGTAGAGCCAGCAGCCGCACGCGGTCGAGCCGTCGTCGCGGAGCTCGGTGTAGCCCGTGACGGGGCGCCGGTCGGCCACGACGTAGCCGTTGATCTCCGCGAGCACGGCGTCGGCGTCGGGCTCCTCGATCGCGCCGCGCGTGGGGTAGCGCCACGTGAGGTGCTGGATGGGGCGGTCCTTGGGGTCGGTCGAGCCCGCGTACATCGCCTGGAGGGCGCGCCCGAGGTGGTAGACGAAGTGCAGCTCGCTGCGCGCGTCGCGCGGCGGCTCGACGGCCTTGTGGTGCCACTGGAGGAGGCGCTGCGTGTTGGTGAACGAGCCCTCCTTCTCGGTGTGCGCCGCGGCGGGGAAGAAGAACACCTCGGTGTCGATGTCCTCGGTGCGCACCTCGCCGCGGCGGATCTCGGGCGCGTCGCGCCAGAACTCGGCGGTCTCGGTGAGCGCGAGGTCGCGCACGACGAGCCAGTCGAGGGCGCGCAGCCCCTTGCGGTGCAGCGCGCCGTTCATCGAGCCCACCACGGGGTTCTCGCCCATCACGAAGTAGCCGCGCACCTTGCCGTCGGCCATGTCGGCCACCGTGTGCATGTGCGAGTGCGTGCCCGTGAGGTGCGGCACGTAATGGAACGCGTACCCGTTCTCGGCCGTCGCGTGCTCGCCCCACCACGCCTTGAGCAGCGAGACCACGTACTTGGGCAGCTCGCTCCACCAGCCCGAGGGCGAGCGGTTGCTCTCGAGGTAGCGCGCGAGGCTCTGCGCGTGGCCCCGGTGCGGCATCGGCAGGTAGCCGGGCAGCAGGTCGTAGAGCGTGGGGATGTCGGTCGAGCCCTGGATCGACGCGTGCCCGCGCAGCGCCATGATGCCGCCGCCGGGCCGCCCGATGTTGCCGAGCAGGAGCTGGAGGATGGCCGCGGCGCGGATGTACTGCACGCCGACCGAGTGCTGCGTCCACCCGACGGCGTAGCAGATGGCCGCGGTGCGCTCGCGGCCCGAGCTCGCGCAGAGCGCCTCGGCGATGCGCTCGAAGAGGTCGCGCGGCACGCCGCAGGTCTCCTCGACGAGCGCCGGGGTGTAGCGCGCGAAGTGACGACGGAGCACCTGAAAGACGCACTGCGGGTGGCGCAGCGTCGGGTCGCGCGGCTCGTTCACCACCGCGCTCGGCTTCACGTCCTCGTGGCCGGCGCCGGGCTCGGCGAAGAGCTCCTTGTGGCCCGCGGCGGGCACGGCGTCGTCGACGCCCTCGTACTGCCAGCTCGCCACGTCGTACCTGCGCGCCGCGGGGTCGTAGCCGCTGAAGAGGCCGTCGAGGTCCTCGGCGTCGCGGTACTCGTCCTTCAAGATCGTGGCGGCGTTGGTGTACGCGACGACGTAGTCGCGAAAGTACCGCTCGCGCTCGATCACGTACCGGATCAGGCCCCCGAGGAACACGATGTCGGTGCCCGGGCGGATCGTCGCGTGCAGGTCGGCCACGGCGCTCGTGCGCGTGAACCGCGGGTCGACGTGGATGATCGTCGCGCCACGGCGCTTCGCCTCCATCACCCAGCGGAAGCCCACGGGGTGACACTCGGCCATGTTCGAGCCCTCGATGAGGATGCAGTCGGCGTTCTGGAGGTCTTGCAGGAAGGTCGTGGCGCCGCCGCGGCCGAACGAGATCCCCAGACCGGGGACCGTCGACGAGTGTCATATGCGCGCCTGGTTCTCGACCTGCACCACGCCGAGCGCGGTGAAGAGCTTCTTGATGAGGTAGTTCTCCTCGTTGTCGAGCGTGGCGCCGCCGAGGTGCGCGATGGCCATGGTGCGGTCGACCCGGTCGCCTTCGAACTCGGCCTCCCAGTGCGCGTCGCGCGTGGCCTTCACGCGCTCGGCCACCATGCGCGTCGCGACGTCGAGGGGCAGCGTCTCCCACGCGGTGCCGCGCGGCCTGCGGTAGAGCACCCGGTCGACGCGATGCGAGCCCGTCACGAGCTGAAACGTCGCCGCGCCCTTGGGGCAGAGGCACCCCGCGGAGATGGGCGAGTCGGGGTCTCCCTCGATGTTCTCGATGCGCTCGTTCTTCACCGACACGAGCTGCCCGCAGCCCACCGCGCAGTACGGGCACACCGAGCGCACCGTGCGGTCGGCGTCGCCCACGCGCGGCGAGAGCGTCCGCGTGCGGGGCGAGTACGCGCTCTCGCCCAGGCCCGCCGCGTCGCGCGAGAGGAGCTGGCGGATCACCGGCCAGCCCGCACCGAGGATCGGAAGTCGCCGTCCCATGGCGCAGCGGGGCCTGCATCACGTGCACCACGCGGGTCTTCGGCGCGAGCGCGCGCGGGCGCGTCGCGGGGCGTGGCGTCAGCGAGCGACAGCGTGGCGCCGCGCCGCAACTCAGCCGGGCGCGGGCTCGACCGGCGCGGGGGGGGCGCGCTGCCTCCCGGTGAGCGCCTCGGCCTCGATGTAGATGTAGCGGATCTCGGGGTGCCTGCTTCGAAGCGAGCGCTCGAGCTCGTCGACCTCGGCCTCGACCTCGACGGCCGTGAGGTGCCTGCGAAACCGGATCGCGAGCGCGAGGAGCATCGCGCGCGGGCCGAAGTACATCGTGAGCGGCGGGCCCATGCGCTCGACCGCGGGCGAGGCCTCGATCTCGGCCCGCAGCGCGTCGAGGAGCTGGGGGTCGGCGCCCTCTCCCACGAGCAGCCCCCGGGTCTCGTAGGCGAGCACGAGGGAGACCGAGGTGAGCAGCAGGCCGATCACCACCGACGCGGCGCCGTCGAGGTAGGGGTTGCGCAGCGCGTGGCCGAGCGCCACCCCGAGCGCCGCCACCGCGAGGCCGACGAGCGCCGCGGAGTCTTCGAAGAGCACCAGGAAGGTCGTCGGGTCCTTGCTGCCGTGCACCGCCTCCCAGACGCCGCGCCGGCCGGCGCGCGCGCGGAACTCCCGCATCGCGAAGGTCCACGAGGTGCCTTCGAACACCGCGGCGGCGCCGAGCACCACGTAGTTCCACGTGGCGCTGTGCATCGGGGCCGGGTGCGCGAGGTGGCGGATGCCCTCGTAGAGCGACATGCCCCCGCCGAGCGCGAAGATCGCAAGCGCGACGAGGAGGCTCCAGAAATAGATCTCCTTGCCGTGGCCGAAGGGGTGCGCGCGGTCGGGCGGGCGGCGGCTGAGGTGCAGCCCCAGGAGGATCAGGAGCCCGTCGCCCGTGTCGACCACCGAGTGGATGCCCTCGGAGAGCATCGCGGAGCTGCCCGTCACCGCCGCCGCGATGAACTTGGTGACCGCGATGGCCACGTTGGCCGCGATGGCGGCGTAGACGACGACGTGTCGCGAATCTCGCTG
>JBDHVF010000645.1:0-5114 GCA_039809605.1 Polyangiales bacterium
GTCCACTTCGCGGTGAGCTCCTCGATGGCGCCCTTCGTGCGGTCGATCTTCGCCACGAGCTTGTCGTAGTGCTCGTGGTCGATCTTGAAGCCCGACGCCACGTCGCGGTCGAGGGCCTCCTTCTCGCGCGTCGCCGCGGCGAGGTCGACCTCGAGGTTCACCAGGTCCTCGGGCTTGGCGTCGAGGTTGATCTTCACGCGCGCCGTGGCCGTGTCGAGAAGGTCGACGGCCTTGTCGGGCAGCAGCCTCCCCGAGATGAAGCGGTTCGAGAGCTTCACCGCCGCCACGATGGCCTCGTCGCGGATGGTGATGTTGTGCGCCTTCTCGAAGATGGGGCGCAGCCCGCGGAGCATGAGGATCGCGTTCTCCTCCGAGGGCTCGTCGACGGCCACGGGCTGAAAGCGCCGCGCCAGGGCCGCGTCCTTTTCGAAGTACTTCTTGTACTCGCTCCACGTGGTGGCGGCGATCGTGCGCAGCTCGCCGCGCGCGAGCGCGGGCTTGAGCAGGTTGGCCGCGTCCGAGCCGCCCTGCTGGCCGCCCGCGCCGATGATCGTGTGCGCCTCGTCGATGAAGAGCACGATGGGCTTGGGCGACGCCTTCACCTCGGAGATGACGTTCTTGAGGCGGTTCTCGAACTCGCCCTTCACGCCCGCGCCCGCTTGAAGGGCGCCCAGGTCGAGGTTCAGGAGCTCGACGTTGCGAAGGTTCTCGGGCACGTTGCCCGCGACGATCTCGAGCGCGAGGCCCTCGGCGAGCGCGCTCTTGCCGGTGCCAGGGTCGCCCACGATGATGGGGTTGTTCTTCCTGCGCCGCGAGAGGATGTCGACGAGCTGACGGATCTCGGTGTGGCGGCCGAAGATGGGGTCGATCTTCCCATCGCGGGCCTTCTGCGTGAGGTTCTCGGTGAAGCGCTGGAGGTTCTCGGCGCCCGCCGTGGGGCCCTGCGCGCCCGCGGGCGCTCCCTGGCCGCCGGCCGACTGGGTCGCCCCCGTCGAGGCCACGCCGACCTCGAGCGATTCCTTGGAGGGCGCGACGATGTCCGCGAGCTCGCGCTTGAGCTGGTCGCGCGGAATGGCCTCGAGCTCGGGGAAGGTCTCGGCCGAGTAGCGCGCGGGGTTGTTGACGAACTGATAGACGAGCGCGCCCGTGCGGAGCTTGTTCGCGTCGGTCTCGAGCGAGGCCACCGTCCACGCCTCTTCGAACCACTGGAAGAGGCTCTCGGAGAACATGGGCTTGCCGGCGTTGCCGACGCGCATGCGGTCGAGGGTCTTCTGGAGCCGCGCCGTGAGCCGCCCGCGGTCCTGGTCGAACTGGTGGAGGATGCGCGCGAGGTCGCCGTCCTCCTTGTCGGCGAGCTCGAGGAGCATGTGCTCCACGGTCACCTCGTACGCGCGGGCGTTGCCTGCGCGCGCGACGGCCCCCTCGAGGGCCTTGTACGCGGTGGGGGTCAGGCGACGAATGATCGTCTTCGGTTCAACGAGACGGGCCATGGGGGTTGATCTCCCTAACTCAGGTGGGTGACTTGCCGTCGGAGTTCGCGGACTCCTGCGCGGTCGATGAAGTGGCCTGCGGGACCTGCACGATCATGTGCACCTCGCGGTCGGCGCCGACCGTGAGCCACGAGTCGAACCCGAGGCGCGAGGCGTCCTTCGGAGACCCTCCGAGGCGCATCGAGGGCGCCTCGCCGGGCGCGAGGATGAGCTCGACGTCGAACTCCAGCGGGTCGCGCACGTAGAGGGTCACCACCTCGCGCAGGAGCTCGAGCCCCGCCTTGCCGGGCTGGAGCTCTTCGAACGCCTTGCGGCGCATGGGGCCGAGGATGACCCTGAACTTGCCCCCGCGGTCGAAGACCTTGCGGCCGACGGTGGCGTCTTCGCCGAGGGTGGTGTTGGCGACCCCGAGGCGCAGGAGCTGGCGCTCTTCGATCGTGACCCAGCGGCCGACGAACTGGTCGACCGCGACGGGCGCGCCGTTGAGGATCTTCGCGAGCACGTCGCCGAGCACCGCGACGAGGCCGTCGGCGGTGCGGGCCTTGCGCGCGAGCAGCGGCGCGAGGCGCAGGAGCTGCGGGATGGGCAGCCCCGTGGGGAGGCGGTCGCCGTAGCCGTCGAAGCCCGCGAGGCAGAGCGCGCGGCGAGACCACGGGTCGCGCGAGTCGGAGGTGTAGTCGGTGAGGAACGAGTACTTCTGGTGCGCCCTGTAGAAGAGCGACAGCACCCGGTGGTGAAAGAGGTCGAGGAACTCCCGCTGCGCGGGGTGATCGGCGTCTTCGTGGATGATGTCTTCGACGAAGTACGCGGGCAGCGGCGAGACCGTGCCCGTGAGCCCGAGGAAGGTCGTGGTGACCTCGTAGTAGGGCTCGGGCGCGGCGCCGTGCGCCACGTCGTCGGACTTGCGCCTGCGCACCACGATGCCCGTGACGTCGCTGGCGCTGAACGCGAGCGACGGGTCGTGGCGAAAGCGAATCGCCTCGCGGCCCACGGGCCCCACGTCGCCGACGCGCACGGCGTTGGGCGTCGCGCGCTCGAGGAGCTCCACGGCGCGGTAGAACCCGACCCGCTGCGGCGACGCGAGGAGCGCCGCCACGCTCGGCGTCACAGAATCGTCTGTCTTCCGCTCTTCGCCGTCCACTGGTACTCCGCCTGGGAGGGGTGCGCCTTGGCCTTGAGCTCGCTGAACGTGTTGATGCCCGCGTGCGCGGCGAGCACCTCGTCGACCACGGCCGCGAAGAGGTAGAGGTCGCCCTCACCCGCGAAGCCCTGCTCGTCGAGCTCGAGGGTGGTGCCGACGCCGCGCACGGGCACGCCCTTCACCAGCCGCTCGACGGGCCGCGTGCCCACCGCGCGAATGGCCTCGATGCGCAGGCGGTTGGCCCGGCCCGCCTGCCGGTCGACGGCCGCCTGAAAGTTGTAGAGGTCGAGCACCGAGCGCAGCGACTCGGCGTCGGCGAGCGAGCGGTAGTTGAGCGCGAGGTGCGAGATGAGCCGCCAGTGCAGCGCCTTGCCGAAGGGCGGCCGCACGGGCACCGTCACGTGCGTGATGTTCTTGAAGCGCGCGAAGGGCGGCGAGCCCGGCGCGGGCACCGAGATGTCGTTGAGGCGAAGCTGCGAGGGCAGCGCGCGGTTGGTCACCGTCACCTCGATCGAGAGGGTCTCTTCGACGGGCGTGACGGGCACGTCCCTCGGCGTGTGGATCGACAGCCACGTGTCGATGCCGTCGTCGAGGGGCGAGGTCGAGCGGCGCACGCGGTAGTACGCCGGCACGTCGTCGGGCTGGAGCGCGTGCAGGAAGTCGAAGAACGGACGGTACTCCTTGCGGTCCGTGCGGCCCGCTTGGAGGCCCGTCACGCGGTCGATCGAGTAGATCTCCATGTGCCGGGGGTCGATCTCCGACGCGCGGAGCAGGTACTCGTGCGCGTTGGGGTCGACCTTGATCGGGTCGGCGTCGGTGGCGAAGAGGTTGATGACCGGCGAGCAGTGCAGCTTGACGACGTTCTTGTCGATCTGCGCCGGGAGCGCGGGCGGGCGCTCGAAGTGGAGCACGATCTCGAAGCGGTCCTCGGCGCGCGGCGCGAAGGCGTCGAGGCCGCGGATGTCGAAGAAGTAGAACTTCTGCGGCAGGGTGAAATACTCTTGCAGGAGCCGGTAGCCGCCGGGGGCGAACTTCGGCCACGGGAGCAGCGCGCACTCGGGGTCGAAGCCCACCGCGCGCACCGACTTGCGGCCGATATCAACCCCCCTCGCGCCGGCCGAGAGCCCGCGCACGCTGACGTTGCGGCAATAGTGCGAGAGCCACAGGAAGAGCATCGCGGTCACCGCGGGCTCGCCGTGGAGAAAGATGCGCAGCCCGTCGGGGTGGAACACCGCCCCGCGCCCCGCTTCGTGGGTCTGGAGCTGGATGCGGATCGCGGGCTGCGAGGGCTTCGACTGGTCGAGGATCACGTCCTGCAAAGTCACCGGCAGGAGGTCGACGTCGGCCGACGTGCGGAAGCGGCAGGCGGTGCCCTCGGCGGGCGACGCGGCGAGCTCGGTGCCGCGGGCGATCTTCTGCCGCGTGCGCAGCGCGCCCGCGACGGGGGTGAACTCGACGATCGAGCACGCCGGGAGCGTGCGGAGGTAGTGCGGCAGCAGCAGGTCGGTGAGCGTGTGGATGATCTCGGGGACGTCGTCGTCGAGCCGCTCGCGCACGCGCGCCGTGAGGAACGAGAAGCCCTCGAGCAGGCGCTCGACGTCGGGGTCGCCGCTACGCTCGGCGAGCAGGCCCGCGACCGCGGGGTAGGCGCGCCCGAACTCGCGCCCGAGCTCACGCAGATACGTGAGCTCGCTCTGGTAGTACTTGCTGAACACCGACGGGCTCCCAGGTAGAGGGTGCGGAGCTTACAGCCACCCCGGCCGCGCCGTCACCATATCAGAAGCCCCTCCCACAGACGCCGGGAAACAGAATCCGTGCGATGCTCCGCGCCCCGTGACCGCGACCCCCACCCTGCGAGCGTGGCTCCGAGAGGGGCCCTTCACCCTGGCGATGTCGTCGGGCTTCTTCGGCTTCTACGCGCACGCGGGCGCGCTCTCCGCGCTCGAAGCCGCGGGCTTCACGCCGTCGGCGTGGGCGGGGTCGAGCGCGGGCGCGCTGGTCACCGGGCTGCGCGCGGGCGGCTGCGGCCTCGATGAGCTGCGCGACACCCTCGCCCGCCTGCGCCGCGAAGACTTCTGGGACCCCGCGCCGGGCCTGGGCCTGCTCCGCGGAGGGCGCTTTCGCGCGATGCTCGACGCGATGGTTCGGCACCGAACGATCGAGGGCTGCCCCGCGCCCTACGCGCCCTCGGTCTACGACCTCCGCGCGCTTCGAACGCGGGCGCTCACGCGGGGAGGGCTCTCCGCGGCGATCCACGCCTCGTGCGCGCTGCCGGGGCTCTTTCACCCCGTGTGGATCGACGGGGCGCCGTGCTCCGACGGTGGCATCGCCGATCTGCGCGGCCTCGCGGGCGTCCCCGCGGGGACGAGGGTGCTGCACCACCACCTCGCGTCGCGCTCGCCGTGGAGGCGCAGGGGCAGCGAGGCGATGCGCCCGCCGCGGCGCGAGGGCCTCGTGGCCGTGTCGATCGGCGGGGGCACGCG
>JBDHVF010000646.1:0-5100 GCA_039809605.1 Polyangiales bacterium
CCCGCGCGCTACGTCAACGGCCAAACCTGAGTCAGACGCCGCTCACAGCCCGGCGAGCATTCGGGCGCGGCCCGGGTGACCCTGCTCGCCGGCGCCGAACCGCAGCGAGGACGGGTCGTACGCGTCGGGGTCCGCGTAGGTGCCGAACAGCCGGTCCCACGCGGTGAGCACCGACGCGCAGTTGAGCCCGCGGAGGTCCGCCCGGTCGGCGTGGTGCAGGTGGTGGTACCGCGGGGTCACCACGACCCGCTCGAGCGCGCGCGACAGCCGCGCGGGCAGCGCGAGGTTGGTGTGCATGAAGTGGTTCCAGAGCGCGTTGAGCAGCGCGTTGGCGAGCACGGCCCACGCGGGCGCGTCGAGCATCCACGCGAGCAGGGCGATCGGCCCGAAGTGCAGCGCCAGCATGGGCGCGCTCGCCCGGTTGCCCGAGAGCCAGTACAGCGCCCGCGGCGAGTGGTGCAGCCGGTGGGTGCGCCAGAGCGCGCGCGTGTGCATCGCCCGGTGCGCCGCGTACTTGGCCAGGTCCGCCAGCACCAGGAACGCCGCGGCGCGCGCCCGCGCCGGCGGCGCCGACGGCGCGCGCGGCCCCAGGAGCGCCGGCAGCGCGAACAGCACCCCCCCGCTCACGGCCATCGACCACGCGACCGAGAACGCGTCGAACGCCAGCTCGGCCCGCCCGTCGACCGCGCGCGCCGGGCGCGCCCGCTCGGCCGCCGCGAAGGCCGCGCCCGTCACGGCGAAGAAGCCCAGCGTCACCGCGGCGTCGAGCGGCCCGCTCACGGCACGACCCCGAGAGGCTCGATCAACGGGGCGGGAGTGGGCCTGGCGCTCGTCACGGTGCTTCTACGGTCGGGACGACACGGCGGATGAGTCACTCAACGCCCTCGAACCCTCCACCGGAGAAGATCCTCGAGCTCAAGTGCTGCGGCTCCTGTGGCTGCGCGCGCGGGCCGAGGAGCTCGGCGTCTCGCCGGGCCTCGTCATCGTGCCCGGTCAGGAGCTGCTCGAGGAGATGTGGCACGGCTTCGTGCTCTTCACCGCGGAGTACGAGCGCTTCTGCGTCTCGCGCTTCGGGCGCGTCGTGCACCACCACCCGACCACGCGCGACGACCCCCCGCTCGACGACGAGGCGCTGCACCGCTACGTGGCGCTCGTGTTCGACGAGCTCGGCGAGGCCGCCGCGACGCGACTGTTCCGCACGTACCCGCGGAGGTACACGCCGGAGTTCCTCGACGCGCACCGCGTCCCCTACGCGCGCCGCGAGAGCTCCCCGCCCCGCCGATCTCTCGAACCGAAATCCCGTGTGCCAGAGCGCTCCCCGTGGCCGCGCTCGGAGCGCTCGGATACGGAGCGTGCCTCGCGACGATCGCGCTCCCGCACTCGCGACGCGGGCGATCCCGGGCCGAGCGCGCGACCGCCACCTGGCGCTCGACCGCAGGTCGCGCGCCGGCACTGAGCGACGCGCCGGAGTCGCCTGCGGTCTGGTAGCCTCGGGGCATCGTCCCTCGCGCCATGAAGCCCTCGCGCAGCCTCGCACTGCCGCCTCCCTCTCGCGCCGACGTCGACTCGTGGGTGCGCCGATGCGCGGCCTGGGCGCGCACGGGCCTCTCCGACGCGGGCGCCGCGACGGAGGGAGACCTCGCGGCGTTCCGCGCCCACGCGCGGGCCAGCGCGCGGCCGCTCCTCCTCAGGATGACGGCGCTCCTCACGGCCTTCAACCTGGCGTTCTGGTGCACCGACGCGTGGGTGTTCCGCGCGATGCCGGGCGTCGCGGAGGCGCTCGCGCGCGGGCGCCTCGCGCTCGTCGTCGTGGCGCTCGGCGTGGCGCTCGGCCTGCGGCACCCGCGCGCGCCGGTGTACGCGCTGGGCATGGTCGCCGGCGGGCTCGCGAGCCTCGTCACGGCGTGGTGCCTCGGCGCGCTCGGCGGCCCCGGCACGCCGTGGTTCCACTTCCTGCACGTCTTCCTGCTGGCCCCCGCGCTGGCGACGTTCCTCCCGGTGCAGCGGGTCGTCTACACGCTCGCGGTGGGCGCGCTCTGCGTCGCCGGGTACTTCGGCCCGCACCCCGCGTACCTCGGCGACCCCTTCGCGCCGACGACCCTGGCCCACTTCACCTACGTCGCGGCGCTGAGCGTCGCCGTCGGGTGGTTCGCCGACTCGCTGCGGCTGCGCTACTTCCTCTCGCAGCGCGCGCTCGCCGCCGAGCGCGAGACCCTCGCCGCGCGCGTCGCCGAGGCCACCGGCGCGCTCCGCCGCCTCGCGCGCCACCTCGACTCGGTGCAGGACGCCGAGCGCGCCCGCGTCGCCCGCGAGCTCCACGACGAGCTCGGCCAGGGGGTGACCGCGCTGCGCATGGTGCTCAAGACCGCGCGGGACCGCTACGAGCGCGACCCGGCGGCCATCGGGCCCAACCTCGAGCAGCTCGCCGCGCTGGTGCACCGGCTCACCGACGACACGAGGCGCCTCGTGAGCGACATGCGCCCGCGCGTGCTCGACGACCTCGGACTCGCCCCGGCCCTCGACTGGCTCGCGGCGCACGCCGCCGAGCGCGGCGTGGCGTGCGAGGTCGCCCACGAGGGAGACGTCTCGACGCTCCCCGCGCCCGTCGCGACGGCGGCGTTTCGCTGCGCGCAGGAGGCGCTCACCAACGTGCTCAAGCACGCGCGCGCGGGCCGCGCCTGGGTGCGGGCGCGCGTCGAGGGCGGCGTGCTCGAGGTCACCGTCGACGACGACGGCGTCGGCTTCGCGGGCGACGCGCGGCGCGAGGACGCCTTCGGCATCGTCGGGATGCGCGAGCGCGCGATGGCCCTCGGCGGCGACGTCGCGGTGGGCCCGCGCGCGCCCCGCGGGACGAGCGTGCGGGTGCGGCTCCCGATCGCCGCGGAGGCGTCGCCGTGATCCGGGTGTTCATCGCCGACGATCACGGCGTGGTCCGCGCGGGCATCCGCGCGCTCCTCGCGGCAGACGGCGCCATCGAGGTGGTCGGCGAGGCGGCGGAGGCCGACGCGGTGGTGGCCTCCCTCGAGCGGGCGGAGCTGCCCGTCGACGTGCTGATCCTCGACCTGTCGCTCAAGGGAGCCAACGGGATCGACGTGCTCCGCAGGGCCCTCGCGCTGCGCCCGCGCCTCGCGGTGCTCGTCCACACGATGTACGCCGAGTCTCAGTACGCCGACCGCATGCTCGCCGAGGGGGCCGCGGGCTACCTCTGCAAAGACCGCTCGGAGGAGTCGCTCCTCGAGGCGGTGAAGACGGTCGCGCGTGGCAGGTCGTTCTTCTCCCGCCGGCCGCACCCCGGCGAGCGGCCCGCGCACGGGCACCACAGCCTCACGGCGAGGGAGCTCCAGGTCTTCATGATGCTCGCGGAGGGCCGGTCGGTGACCGACGTCGCGCACGCGCTCGGGCTCGGGGTGAGCACCGTGAGCACCCACGTCGGGCGCATCCGCGAGAAGCTCGGCGCGCAGACCGTGGGCGAGATCGTCGCCTACGCGCACCGCCACGGCCTCGTGGGCTGAGCTACGGGAGGCACGCCCCCGCGGCCGTGGGGTTGGTCGCGTCCATCGCGCCGCTGCAGGTCGAGCCCATGGGGCAGGCGTGGGTCATGTCGCAGATGCGGCGGCACGCGAAGGGGTCGGCGCCCGAGCGGCGCGCGCACGTGAGGTTCGCGCCGCAGTCGAGGCTGCTCGTACACGGCGCCCCCTCCGCGCCCGTGCCCGTGGGGGAGCACGAGGTGCCCAGCACCGCCGGCGCGGTCGCGGGGCTCGTGGCGCCCCAGGTGGTGGCGTGGCGGCACGTGCCCATGGGGCAGTCGCTGCCGAGGATCGTGCAGCGCGGGCGGCAGATGCCCCCGCGCGGCGCGTCGCTCACGACGACGCACGCGGCGTCGCCCATGCAGTCGGCGCTGCTGCGGCAGAGCCGCTGGCAGGTGCGCTGGCTCGCCGTCGCCTGGCCGAAGTTCACGCACGAGAGGCCCACGCCGCAGTCGTCGGCGCCGAGGCGGCCGTCGGCGCGCATGCACGCGGCCCCCTCGGCGCCCATGCCCGCGGGCATGCACGCGGTGAGCGCGACGGCGTTGTTCATGCCCGCGCCCGCGAAGTTGCACCGCTGCCCCGCGCCGCAGTCCTGCGCGGCCGGGTCGCAGCACCAGCGCGTCGCGCCGGGAAAGGCCGCCGGGGCGCCGGTCGCGTCGCAGCTCGCCGCGCCGCCCCCCGCCTCGCAGTGGATCGTGAGCGCGCCGCCCGCGCCGCGCGTCGCCTCGCAGCTCAGCGGGATGCCCGACACCATCGAGGTGAAGGTCAGGCGGTTGCCCGCCGCGGTGCCCGTCGTCGGGCCCGTCGTGACGACGATCTGCGCGTCGCAGCCGGTCTGCGCGACGCACGCCGAGGGGAAGGGGCTGAAGCCCGGCACGCTGCACGTGCCCGTGAGGGTGTAGGCGCCGCTGAAGTCCTCGCACGCGCCGCTGTCGCCCGACGGCGTCCCGTCGCTCGGCGCGGGCGCGTCGGCCGCGGGCGCGTCCACCGCCGCGTCGGCCGCCGGCGCATCCGCCGCCGCGTCGGCGGGGTTCGAAGCAGGGGAGCTCGAGCACGCCGCGAGCGAGAGCGCGACGAGCAGCGACGCGGCGCGGTGCGAGACGGGAGAGGTCATCGTGACGGTCCTTTTCTTCGAGCCGTCGCGAGGGGGCGACGCGCTTCGTGCTGGAGGCTAGGCGGGCGCGAGCGCGCGCACCATCGAACTAGTTCGACGCGCGCCGACGCGGGCGTCGCGCTCTCATCTGTGACCCACGGCCCGCGGCACCTCGCTCGGGCAACGCTCGCGCGCGAGACTCGCGTTGACAGAGCCGCCCGGCGCGCGTCTCAATCGGCCCTATGCCTCGCCTCACGCTCCCGACCACCCTCGCCGTCGTCGCACTGGGAACGATCTCGTGCTCGTCACCGTCTCCGACGCCGCCGACGGCAGACGCCGCGCCCGACATGGCCCTCGCAGACGCTGGGGTCGACAACCCCGACGTGTGCCCTGACCCCTTCGCTTGCTACGGTGAGTTCGTCTTCCCCGACGGGTCGATGGAGCCGGTGTACCTCTATCTCCGAGACGGTTCGGTGAGCG
>JBDHVF010000647.1:0-5099 GCA_039809605.1 Polyangiales bacterium
GGGCGCGCGTGCTCGCTCGCCCACGCCACGGCCGCGTGCACCGGCGGCGCGTGCGCGGTCGCCCGCTGCGACGCGGGCTGGGGAGACTGCGACGGCGAGGCGGTCAACGGATGCGAGACCGACCTGCGGACGACCGCCGCCCACTGCGGCATGTGCGGCGCCGCCTGCGCGCTGGCCCACGCCACGCCCGCGTGCGCGGGCGGCGCGTGCGCGGTCGCGCGCTGCGAGGCGGGCTTCGGCGACTGCGACGCGAGCCCCTCCAACGGCTGCGAGGTCGACGTGCAGACCTCGACGGCCCACTGCGGCGCGTGCGGGCGCGCGTGCGCCGCGGGGCAGGTGTGCTCCAACGGCGCGTGCACGACGGTGTGCGCGGCGCCCACGACGCTCTGCGCGGGCCGCTGCGTGAACCTGCAGACCGACGTGTCGAGCTGCGGCGCGTGCGGCAACGCGTGCCCGTCGCGCCCCAACGCGGCGCCCACCTGCGCGCGCGGCGCGTGCGGCTTCGCGTGCAACCCCGGCTTCGCCGACTGCGACGGCAACGCCGCCAACGGGTGCGAGGTGAACACCAACAACTCGACCGCGCACTGCGGCGCGTGCGGGGCCATGTGCGACGCCACCCACGGCACGCCCGCGTGCACGCTGGGGCGCTGCTCGATCGCGTGCGCCTCGGGCTTCGGCGACTGCGACATGAGCGCGGCCAACGGCTGCGAGACGCCCCTCGCCACGACGGCCGCGCACTGCGGCGCGTGCGGCCGCGCGTGCTCGCTCGCCAACGCGGTGCCCGCGTGCGTGGCGGGCGCGTGCGCGGTGGCGAGCTGCAACGCGGGCTTCGGCGACTGCGACGGCAACGCGGCCAACGGCTGCGAGACCAACGTCAGCGCGTCGCCGACGCACTGCGGCCGCTGCGGCAACACCTGCAACGCCACCAACGGCACGGCCACGTGCGCCTCGGGCGCGTGCGGCATCACCTGCGACGCGGGCTGGGGAGACTGCGACGGCTCGCTCGCGAACGGCTGCGAGACCAGCACCACGACCGCGGTCGCGCACTGCGGCGCGTGCGGGGCGGCGTGCTCGCTCGCCCACGCCACGCCCGTATGTCGTGGCGGCGCGTGCGCGGTCGCGGCCTGCGACGCGGGATGGGGAGACTGCGACGGCGCGGCGGCCAACGGCTGCGAGACCAACCTCGCGACCTCGTCGGCCCACTGCGGCGCGTGCGGGCGCGCGTGCGCGTCGGGCTTTCTCTGCAACATGGGCGCGTGCCTGCGCGACTGCGGGGCGCTCACCAACTGCGGGGGCACGTGCGCGAACCTCCAGACCGACGCGTCGAACTGCGGCACCTGCGGGCGCGCGTGCTCGTTCGCCAACGCGACGCCCGCGTGCGCGTCGGGCGTGTGCGGCATCGCGAGCTGCAACTCGGGCTGGGGCAACTGCGACGGGATGCTCTCGAACGGCTGCGAGACGAACACGCTCTCGTCGGTGTCGCACTGCGGCGCGTGCGGGCGCGCGTGCTCCTTCGCCAACGCGTCGGCCTTCTGCCTGCGAGGGTTCTGCGCGCTCGGGGCCTGCGCCACGGGCTACGGCAACTGCGACGGCATGAGCGCCACGGGGTGCGAGGCCAACCTCCAGACCGACGCGTCGAACTGCGGCGCGTGCGGAACGGTCTGCCCCGCGCCCTCCAACGGCACGGCGTCGTGCGTGGCGGGGGGCTGCCGCCAGGCGTGCAACCCGGGCTACTACGCGATCGCGCTCGGGTCGACGATCGTGTGCGCGCCGCTCCCCGCGCCGCAGCAGATCGCGCCGTCGTCGTTCGGGTGGGCCACGACGCGGCGGCCGGTGTTCCGCTGGGCGGTGGGCGGGCCCATCGACGGGGCGCGCCTTCAGGTGTGCGCGACGCGCGCGTGCACGACCGCGGCGCTCGACGTCTCGGTCACGGGCACGAGCTACACGCCGACGGCCGACCTGCCCTCGGGGCGCCTCTTCTGGCGCCTCTTCGGCCGCCGCGGTGCCGACACGGGCTCGACGCCGTCGCCCGTGTGGCAGGTGACGGTGTCGCCGCGCAACGCCGCGCGCAACGCGGCCTTCGGCGTGACGCCCGACTTCAACGGCGACGGCTACGCCGACTTCGCGGTCAACGACGAGTACGCGGCGACGCCGACGGTGCGGGTGTTCCACGGCTCGGCGTCAGGGCTGCCGACGACGGCGTCGGCGAGCCTCACGGGCACGGCGAGCTCGGCCTACGGCTACGCGGTCTCGCCCGCGGGCGACGTGAACGGCGACGGCTACGGAGACCTCGTCGTGGGCGCGCCCAACATCAACACGGCGTACGTCTACCTCGGGAGCGCCTCGGGCCTCGGAACGCGCCTCACGCTCTCGGGCGCGATTCGCACGGGCTTCGGCGCGGCGGTCTCGTGGGCCGGCGACACCAACGACGACGGCTACGGAGACGTGGTCGTCGGCGCGTGCTTTCCCGGCGGCGCGTGCGAGGGGGCGGCGTACGTGTACCCGGGCACGTCGAGCGGCGTGTCGACCGCGGCGCGCAGGCTCACGGTCGCGGGCGCGACGGGCTTCGGCACCTTCGTGCAGGGCGCCGGGGAGCTCGACAACGACGCCCTCGACGACGTGGTGGTGACGAGCGCCGCGGGGGTGCATCAGTTCCTCGGCACGTCGACCGCGGCGAGCTACACGGCCTCGCTCGCGAACGTCACCGACGTCGACTTCGCGTGGGACACCAACGGCGACGGCTACGCAGACCTCGCCGTGGGCTCGCAGCTCCGCACGACCGCGATCGCCAACCAGCTCCGGGTGTACCCCGGCGGGCTCCGCGGCCTCGGGGCGACGCCCTTCCTCTCGTCGGCGACGGTGCGCGCGGGCGGGCCGTACGTGGCGGGCCTCGGCGACACCAACAACGACGGCTACGCCGACGTGGCCTGGGCGAGCATCACGTACTGGGTGCGGGTGCACCACGGCAGCGCGACGGGGCCGATGGCGACGCCCTCGGTGACCATCAACCCGAGCGCGGGCGACAGCGACTACGGCTGGGGCCTGTGGAGCACGGGCGACGTGAACGGCGACGGCCTCTGGGACGCGATGATCGAGTCGACGAACACCTCGCCGTGCCGCCGCGTGCTGCGCAACCACCGCGCGACCTCGACGGGCATCTCGACCGCGCCGTCGACGACGATCTACCTCCCGCTCGTCTGCATCGGCTGACCCTTCTCGCGGAACATCTCGACGATCATCGCTCGCAGCCACCGCTGCGCGGCGTCGTGGTGGGCGCGCTCGTGCCACGCGAGGCTGACCTTGAAGCCCGGGAGTGCGACCGGGGGAGGGAAGACCTTCACCGGGAGCATCTCGACGAAGGGGGCGGCCACGCGCGCGCCGATGGTGAGCACCAGGTCCGAGCCCGCGACGACGTGCGGCGCCACGAGGAAGTGCGGCACCGCCAGCACCACGCGCCGGCTCCGCCCCGCGCTCGCGAGGGCCTCGTCGACCACGCCGCCGGGCGTCCCTCGCGGCGCCACGAACGCGTGCGGGAGCGCCGCCCACGTGTCGAGGTCGAGCGACCGCTTCACCCTCGGGTGATCCTTGCGCACCATGCACACGAAGCGCTCCTCGTAGAGCGGCCTCGCGTGGATCGAGGCCCTCGGCGCGACGGCCATCAACGGTCCGACCACCACGTCGACGTCGCCGAGCGCGAGCTGTTCGAACGGGTCGTCGCGCAGGGCCCGCACCCAGAGGTCGACGCCCGGCGCCTCGCGCTGCACGCGCTCGACGAGGCGCGGCACGATCACGAACGCGCCGTAGTCGGCCGTGGCGAGGGTGAAGGTGCGGCGCGCGGTGGCGGGGTCGAACGACCCTCCGCCCGCCACGGCCTGCTCGAGCGCCGCGAGGGCCGCGCGCAAGGGGCCCGCGAGCTGCGACGCGCGCGCCGTCGGCGCGAGGCCCCGCGGCGTGCGCACGAACAACGGGTCGCCGAGCAGCGCCCGCAGGCGGGCGAGCGCGTGGCTCGTGGCGGGCTGCGAGAGCCCGAGGCGCTTCGAAGCGCGGGTGACGTGGCGCTCGGTGAGCAGCGCGTCGAGCACGCGAAGGAGGTTCAGGTCGACGCCGTCGAGATTCGCCCGGTGCATGACGGATATGATCATCATGCATTGTACAGATACGTGAAAGGGACACACCATGCGCTCCGTCGACGGCCTCGGGGAGGCGTCGCAACAAGGAGCAGCTCACATGGCGGACTACGTGATCGCAGGGGTGACGGGGCACACGGGCTCGGTGGCGGCGAAGGCGCTCATCGACGCGGGGGCGTCGGTGCGGGTGGTGGTGCGCGACGCGAAGAAGGGAGAGCCCTGGAAGGCCCGCGGCGCCGAGGTGGCCGTGGCCGACCTGGGCGACGTCGAGGCGCTCTCGGGCGCGCTGCGCGGCGCGAAGGGCGCGTACCTGCTGGTGCCGCCGAGCATGACGGAGCCCGACTTCCGCGCGTACCAGCGGCGCATCGGCGACGCGCTCGTCGAGGCCACGAGGCGCAGCAAGATCCCGCACGTGGTGCTGCTGTCGTCGGTGGGCGCGGAGCAGGCCGAGGGCACGGGGCCCATCAAGGGCCTGCACCCGATCGAGCAGGCGCTGCGCGGCGTGAGCGGCACGGCGAGCACCTTCGTGCGCGCGGCGTACTTCATGGAGAACCTCGGCGGCTCCCTCGGCATGCTCGCGCAGGGCGTGCTGCCGGGCTTTCAGCCGACGAACCTGTCGTTCCCGATGATCGCCACGCGCGACATCGGGGCGACCGTGGCGCAGGCGCTCCGCGAGGGCGCGACGAAGACGACGGTGATCGAGCTCTCGGCGCAGCGGCCGTACTCGTTCGACGACGCGGCGGCGATCCTCACGAAGCTCACGGGGCGCGAGGTGAGGGCGCAGCAGTTCCCGCTCGAGGGGCTGGTGCCGATGTTCACCGGCATGGGCATCTCGCAGAGCGTGGCCGAGGGCTTTCGCGAGATGACCCAGGCCATGATCGACGGGCGGCTCAAGTTCGAGGGAGGCCACCGCGAGGTGCACGGGCCGACCGACCTCGAGGCGGTGCTCAAGGCGCTGCTCGCGGGCGGACA
>JBDHVF010000648.1:0-5090 GCA_039809605.1 Polyangiales bacterium
GCTGGCACATCGTGACCAGACGCACGGTTCGAGCCGAGCGAGTGGTGAGGTTTGACGCAAACCTGGCCACTACCCGCCCGCGGGCGCCTTCACGGCGGGCGGCGGCGGGCGGTCTCGAGCACCTCCTGGAGCACCGGCGTGTCGACGGGCTTCGTGAGAAAGCGGTCGAAGCCCGCCTCCTGCGCGCGCGTGAGGTGGTCGGCGACGCCGAAGCCCGTGACGGCGACGAGCATCGGGTCGCCCACCTCGGGCGAGGCGCGCAGCGCGCGCGCGACGGCGTGGCCGTCCATGTTGCCGGGGAGCCCGAGGTCGCAGAGCACCAGCGCGGGGCGTGTCTTGCGCGCGAGCTCGAGCGCGCTCGGCCCGTCGGTCGCGAGCTCGACCCGGTGGCCGAGCGCCTCGAGGAGCAGGCGCATCATCTCGCCGCCGTCGGGGTCGTCTTCGACGACGAGCACGCGCAGCGCGCCGCCCGGCTCCGGGGCGCGCGAGCGCCGATCGCCCGCGCTCGCGTCCGCGCGCGGCAGGCGCACCGTGAAGGTCGCGCCGTGCCCGAGGCCCGCGCTGCGCGCCTCGATCGTGCCGCCGTGGCGCGCCGTGAGCCCCCTGGCGAGCGCGAGGCCGAGGCCGAGCCCGCCGCCGCTGCGGTCGTGCACGCGCCTCGCCTGCACGAAGGGCTCGAAGAGCTCGTCGAGGGTGTCTGCCTCGATGCCGACGCCGTCGTCGCTCACCTCGAGCACGGCCTCGCCCCCCTCGGCGCGGAGCCTCGCCGAGACGTGCCCCCCGCGCGGGGTGAACTTGCGCGCGTTGTGGAGGAGGTTGGCGACGACCTGCGCGAGCCGCGTGCGGTCGCCGTCGACCACGAGGGCGTCGCCCGGCGCGTGGACCTCGAGCGCGACGCCCGCGCCGTCGAAGGCCGGGCGGTGGTCCTCGGCGGTGTCGCGCACGACCGCGGCGAGGTCGACGGGCTCGCGCTCGAGGCGGATCTTGCCGCGCGTGATGCGCGCCACGTCGAGCAGGTCGTCGAGCATGCGCTGCATGTGGCCGACCTGCCGCGCGATGGCCGCGCGGGCGCGCTGCGTCGTGGGGTCTTCGCTGGCGCGCACCCGCAGGAGCTCGCTCGCCGTCGCGACGGCCGCGAGGGGGTTGCGCAGCTCGTGGCCGAGCATCGCGAGGAACTCGTCCTTCCTGCGGTCGGCGCGCTCGAGGCGCAGGGTGGTGGCGCGCAGGGCGTCCATGGCCTCGGCGACGTCGAGCGCGATCGAGGCTCGGCGCGCGATCTCGAGCGCGAGCTCGAGGTCGTCGGGCCCGAAGCGCCGCCCCGACTCCGCGGCGATGAGCGTGAGGGCGCCGCGCACGCGCCCCCGCGACGCGATGGGCACGCACACGTACGACCGCAGCTCGAGCGCGCGCATGATGCGAAGGTGCTCGCCGTCCTTCGCGGCCGCTTCGATCAAGCCCGGCGGCAGCTCGGGCACGAGCTGGGGTTCCCCCGTCCGAAGGATCTGCCCGAGCCCGTCGGACGGGTCTGCGAGGTTGGGCGGGTAGCGCCGCCCGAGCTCCTCGACGAGGGCGACCTTCTTCGGGTCGACGTGCGCGACCGCGAGCCGCTCGACGCGCGGACCTTCGAAGAAGAGGTCGACCGCGGCCCAGTCCGCGAGCTCGGGCACCGCGAGGCGCGCGAGCGTGGCGAGCGCCTCGTGGGCGTCGGTCGTCGACGCCAGCAGCGCGCCCGCGTGGGCGAGGTACCGGATGCGCGCGGTCTCCTGCTGCGCGCGCGCGACGAGCGCCTCGCGGTCGACGTCCTCGGCGGCGCGGGCGGCGAGGGCGGCGAGGGCCTCGAGCGCGGCGTCGCGGTCCGTCGCGGAGGGAGCGCTTCGTATCGTCGCGATCAGAGCCGTGACACGTTCGCCCGGTGCGTTCGACATTCGTTCGTCGGAGCGTCGAGCGGGCGTCCAACCTCGTCAAGGGTGCGAGGGACGGTCGAGCGAGACGCCCGCGCGCCGCACGCGCCCGGCGCCCGCGAGGACGTCCGACGACACGAGGTCGAACCAGCCCATCGCGGGGAGCCGCGCGATGGTGGCGTCGATCTCGCGCAGTCGCGCGCGCCCGTCGTCGTCGTCGAAGAGGTAGGCGCCCACGAAGTCGCGCTCGGCGCGCGGGGCCATGCTCCCGCCCACGGGCTCCCAGAGCGCGCGCAGGGCGACGGTGGTCATGCGCTGCGCGAGGCGCGACGCGAGGCGGCGCCTCGCCTGGGCGTAGTAGAACGCGAAGTGGCGGCGCTCGTCCTTCACGATGCGCCGGCACACCTGGGCGAGCACGGGGTTGGCCGAGAGCATCGCGAGGCGGGTGTAGGCGTGCACGGCCGTGAGCTCGTTGACCGCGCCCCAGGTGTTGTGCACCGCGGTGAAGTCGTCGGAGACGACCGAGAGCAGCCGGCCCCCGAGGTCCTGGAGCACCTCGGCGGCGCGGCGCGGGCGCGCGAACTCGTCGAGCGAGCGGCGCGAGGGCTCGTGCCCGCACGCCTCGAGGATGCGCGCGAGCGCGCGGCCGTGGAAGCACTCCTCGTAGCCCCAGCACACCAGGAACGCGCGGCACTCGGCGTCCGCGAGGGCGCGCGTCTCCATCAGCGCCTTCATGTAGTGCACCGTGTAGAACTCGGTGTCTTGCATGTAGCGCAGCACCTTCACCTCGCCGGCCGAGAGGGGGTGTCGCCCGGCCTCGTCGAGGTCGATGCCCGACAGGTCGAGCGGCCTCGACGCGTTGATGAACTTGTCGAGGTTGAAGGGCGGCACCTGCTCGTAGGGCTGGTGCGTGTCGGGTGCGGCGTCGCGGTCCGGGGCCATGGTCATCGGTGAGGCCGCGACCCTACTACGCCGCCGCCGCCCGGTGCTGACGCTCCAGGCGATTTCGGACATCATCGCGCCGCGATGACCTCCCTCACTCTTCGCGCTCACGCGCTCCTCCTTCTCTCCGGCGCCGCGATGGCGACCGGCTGCGGCTCCCGCACGATCGCGGGCGGGGCCGTGTTACCCGACGGCGCGGCGCCCGACGACGCCGTCTTCGTCGACACGCCGTTCACGCCCGACGAGCCCTCGCCCTTCGACGTGCAGCCAGACCTCGTGCGGCCCGACGCGCCCGTGCCGCCCGTCGACCGCCCCGTGACGGTCGACGTGCTCCCTCCGGTCGACCGCCCGCTGCCGCCCGACGTGCCGCTCGTCGAGCGCTGCGAAGACGCGACGCGCCTCACGCCCGACGTCACGCTCCGCGGCGAGAGCACGGGCTCGGCGCCGGCCGCGACGCTCTCGTGCGCTGCGCTCCCGCCGATCCAGCCGACGCGCTGGTATCGCGTCGCGGTGCCCGCGGGGCAGGCGCTCACGGTGACCGCGACCCCTTCGCCGACCTCGCGCTGGCCCGCGCAGGCGCGGCTCGTCGCGTCGTGCGCCGGCGCGTGCCTCGCCGCCACGAGCACCACCGGCCCCGACGGCCGCTCGACCGTGCAGCGCTGGGTGAACACCGGCCCGACCGCGACGGACGTCGTCGTCGCCGTGGGCAGCCTCGCGGCGGGGCTCCCCGCAACGTACGACATCACCGCGTCGCTCGGCGCGGCGACCACCAACTCGACCTGCGAGCGCGCGGCCGTCGTGCGCGACGGCACGCTCCTGCGCGGCGAGGACCCGAGCTCCTCGTCCACGACGCTCGCGCCCTGCCCGGGCATGGCCGGCACGACGCTGCCGGGCGCGCTCTTCTACACGGCCGACGTGCCCGCGGGGCAGACGCTCACCGCGAGCGCCACGGCGACCGTCACGGGCAGGGGCTTCAACCACGTGCGGGTGTTCCCGTCGTGCGCCGATGCGACGTGCCTCGCCGCGACCTCGACGCCCTCGCCGACGGCCTCGACGAGCTGGACCAACACGGGCGTCTCGCCGCGCCGCGTGCTCATCGCCGTCACGCCCGCCGCGGGCACGCCCTCACCCTTCGACCTCGGCGTGCGCGTGCGGCCGCCGCCCACCAACGCCGCGTGCATGGGCGCGACGCGGCTCACCGCGGGCACGCTCGTGGGCGAGAGCCTCGCGTTCGCGCGCGAGGTCACGCCCGCGTGCCTCGCGTTCGGCGCGCCGAGCGGCCCGGTGCTCTACTACACCGCGCGCGTGGGCGAGGGCGAGCGGCTCACGGTGGTCGCGCGGCGCACGTCGTCGAACTTCTTTCAGCCCCTCGTGCGCGTGATCGACGCGTGCGGCGGCGCGACGTGCCTCGCCTCGTCGGCCGCGACGCCCATGGGCGGAGACTCGTCGCGCATCACGTGGGTCAACCCCGGCGCCGCGCGCGACGTGGTGGTGCTCGTCTCGTCGAGCTCCGCCACGGCCGACGGCACCTTCGACCTCACCACCGCGCTCGGCGCGACGCCCTACCGCATGGCCCCGGTGCCCGGCGCGTGCGACGCGCTCACGAGCCCCACGGTGGTCACGGGCGCCGTGGGCGACGACGTGGGTACCGCGTCGACGGCGCTGCCCTTCGCGTTCCGCTACTTCGGCGCGGCGGTGACGTCGTGGTCGGTGTCGACCAACGGGTACCTCCAGGTGTGGCCCGCGGAGGGCCGGTCGACGGGCGCGCTGGGCGCGAGCGAGCTGCCGTCGCCGACGGCGCCGCCGTCGATGATCGCCCCCTTCTGGGACGACCTCGAGGTCGACGCGGCCGCCGCCTCGGTGCGCTCGCAGGTCTTCGCGGGCGCCCCGCGCCACCTCACCGTCGAGTGGACCAACGTGCGCTTCTGCTGCGGCGGGGGCACGACCGATCGCCTCACCTTCCAGGCCAAGCTCTTCGAAGGGAGCGACGCGATCGAGTTCCACTACTGCGCGCTGAGCTTCACGCCGCGCGCGACGGGGGCCAACGCCTCGATCGGCATTCAAGACGCGACCTCGACGCAGGGGCTCTCGTGGGGCATCCGCCGCGCGGGCGCGGCCAGCGTCACCACGGGCGTGCGCTTCTCACCGATGTGACCGCTCACGACCCCGTGCGATCGAGCCGCTCGGCCACGCCGCCGGGCACGGCGAAGAGCTCGTCGTAGCCCCGCGGGAGCTGCACGCGCACGT
>JBDHVF010000649.1:0-5082 GCA_039809605.1 Polyangiales bacterium
CTCCGCGAAGCTGCGTGCCTGCGCGGGTGGGGGACACGTCGCACACGCGAAAGCGGCAAACTTGACGTGAAGTTGGTATCAATCGCGCTCGCCGAGGAGGTAGCGGTTGGAGATGGCCTTGAACGAGAGGCGGCCGTTGAGGGTCGGGCTGAAGACCTCGTCGCGCGGGCGCACCACCACGCCCTCGCGCTGGTTCCTCGTGCCGGGGTAGAGGCCCTCGGCGAGCGCGAGCAGCGACGCCTGGTCGTGGGCGAAGGCGCCCCCCTCTTCGACGACGGCGACCGCGTCGAGGCCCATGTCACGGGCGAGCGCGCGCATCGCGCGGTCGTCGAGAAAGCGCGCGGCGACGAGGTCGTACGCGCTGAACACGTAGAGCCGCGTCTCCGTGAGGCCGAGCGGGTTCTTCTGGATGCCGGGCCCGCAGAGCTCGCCCTGGATCGCGTAGCGGCCGCCCTGCGCGCGCAGCCGCGCCTCGAGCTCGAGCCGCCGCGCGACCGACCAGTACACGTTGTCGCCCTCGCGGATCGACCAGTTGCGGCCGCACGCGTGAAAGGCCCCGTCGTCGGGGTCGACGAGCCACGTGGCGCTGGTGCCGTCGTACTTGAGCGTGATGACGTACGGGAGCCCCCGCAGCTCGTCGAGCACGGCGGGCGCCGACTGCACGCGCATCTCGTCGGTCCTCGGCACGCGCGAGGGGAACGGCGCGCGCAGGTCGTCGGCCCCCGGCGGCATCGGCGGCTCGTACTTGCCCACGCCGAGCGCGTCGGTCACGTCGTCTCCGTCGGCCACGTCGGACGCCACGCCGGCCTCGGCGAGCGGCAGGAGGAGCCCCTGCGAGAGGCACCCCCGCAGCGTCATCGTGCGGATGCGAAACCTCGCGGGCCTCGCGCCCTCGACCGGCGCCGCGCCCCGCGGCGTCCACAGGAAGCGGTACGCGGGCGCGTCGGGCGGCACCGCGTCGATCTCGAAGAACACCCCGCGATCGCCCACCGCGAACGAGCCCTTCTTCACCACGCACTGCCAGCCGTTGATCCGCACGGCCTCGATGGCGTCGGCGCCCGCGATGGGCGACACCTCGAGCACGCGCTGCACCGATGCGAGCTTTCGCTTCATGACCCTCTCCGAAGTGAACGAGGGCGCGAGGTCTAGCGCGCGGGCTTCGGGTGCGCCATGAGCCAGTCGTACACGGCTGCGATCCACGCGGGCGAGAAGCCCGGAACGTGCCCGACGCCCTCCATGGTCCAGAGCTCGGCGGCGCCGCCCATGCAGCCCGCGTGGGCGCCGACGCGCGTCTCGGGGCCGGCGACGTCCGTCACGTAGTCGAAGCGCATGCCCGTGTCGGCGAAGTCCCCGCAGCGATTCAGCCGCGCCCACGAGGCCACGGTGTCGCGCGCCGAGGGGTAGCGGTCCTGGTCCGAGAGCGTCGTGCCGCCGTCGTAGCGCACCTCGTCGTCGACGGTGCCGTGCACCTCGAGCACCGCCACGGGCTCGCTCGGCGCGCAGCGCGAGGGGTCGGCCCAGGTCGCGCCCGCGAGGCTCACGATGGCGGCCACGCGCGCGGCGCGGTCGCAGGCCATGCGGTGCGACATGAACCCGCCGTTCGAATGCCCGATGAGATAGACCCGCCGCGGGTCGACGCGGTAGCGCGCGCTCATGTCGTCGATCACCGCGGTCACGTAGGCCACGTCGTCGACGCCCGTGTTCGCGAAGTCGCAGCAGGCGTTGGTGGCGTTCCAGAAGCGGCTGCCGTTGCGGTCGACCGTGCCGTCGGGAAGGGCCAGCAGAAAGCCCCGCTGCTCGTAGAGCTGGCTGAGCCCCAGGTAGGCCGACTGCACGCTGCCGTTCGCGCCGTAGCCGTGGAGCAGCACCACCAGCGGCACCGCGCGCGACCCGTCGTAGCTCGACGGAACCCGTTGCTGGTAGGGCCTCGCGCGCACCAGCGCCGCCACCGCTGCGGGCACGTCGGGCTCGCTCACGTCGGGCGAGACGTCGGGCGCTACGTCGGCGGGGGCCCGCGCGTCGGGCGGCGCGACGGGGTCGGAGCCGGAGCACGCGGCCGTGAGCGCGAGGGCGACGCAGAGGGTGCGGAGCGACATCGCGCGCGACGGTATCACCCCGGTTGACCGGGCGGGGCCTTCGCAGGCAGTGTCCCGCTCCCCGAAGGAGATGGAGACGCCCATGACGCAAGGTCTCACGCAGCTCTCGAGCGACGAACGGATGTTCTACGACCAGGTGGCGCGCTTCGCCCGCGACCGCGTGGCCCCCCACGTGGCCCGCATGGACGAGAAGGCCGCGCTCGAGAAGTCGCTCGTGCCCGAGCTGTTCGAGCTCGGGGTGATGGGCGTCGAGGTGCCCGCGGAGTACGGCGGGCCCGGCGCGTCGTTCTTCACCGCGGTGCTCGCCGTCGAGGCCCTCGCGCTCGTCGACCCGAGCGTGTCGGTGCTCGTCGACGTGCAGAACACCCTCGTCGCCAACGCCGTCTTGCGCTGGGCCGGCGACGCGCAGAAGAAGAAGTACTGCCCGAAGCTCACGGGCGAGTGGGTGGGCTCGTACGCGCTCTCGGAGCCCGCGTCGGGCAGCGACGCCTTCGCGCTTCAAGCCCGCGCGGTGAAGAAGGGCGACCGCTGGGTGCTCAACGGCCGCAAGCTCTGGATCACCAACGCCAACGAGTCAGACCTCTTCATCGTGTTCGCCAACGCCGACCCCTCCAAGGGATACAAGGGCATCACGGCCTTCCTCGTGGAGCGGGGCTTCCAGGGCTTCTCCGTGGGCAAGAAGGAGGACAAGCTCGGCATCCGCGCGTCGTCGACCTGCGAGCTCGTGCTCGAGGACTGCGAGGTGCCCGAGGAGAACGTGCTCGGCGAGGTGGGCAAGGGCTACAAGATCGCCATCGAGACGCTCAACGAGGGGCGCATCGGCATCGGCGCCCAGATGCTCGGCCTCGCGCAGGGCGCCTTCGACTACGCGATGAAGTACATGCTCGAGCGCAAGCAGTTCGGGCAGACCCTCGCGAGCTTTCAGGGCATGCAGTTCCAGTACGCCCGCTGCGCGATGGAGATCGAGTCGGCCCGGCTCATGGTCTACAACGCCGCGCGCCTCAAGGACGCGGGTCAGCCCTTCATCAAGGAGGCCGCCATGGCGAAGCTCCACGCCTCCGAGGTCGCCGAGCGCGTGGCCTCGCAGTGCGTGGAGTTCCTCGGCGGCGTGGGGTTCACCAAGGACTACCCCGTGGAGAAGTTCTTCCGCGACGCCAAGATCGGCAAGATCTACGAGGGCACGTCGAACATGCAGCTCCAGACCATCGCCAAGCTGCTCCAGTCGCAGTACGGCGGCTGAGCGCCGCCTCACCCCTCGACGCGCGAGAAGTCGAGGTGCCCGCGCGCCACGTCGGCCACCTCGAGGCGCACCGTGAGGTGCTCGCCCACGTCGAGGCCCTCGGCCTTCGCGACGAGCTTGCCCTCGACCGCGGGGCCGAGCAGGCGCACCCAGGTGCCCCGCGCCGTCACGCCCGACACCACGGCTTCGAAGCGATGGCCCACGCGGTCGGCCAGAAAGAGCGCGGCGGCGCTCTTGCCCACCTGCCGCTCGACGCGCGCGGCGTTGGCGGCCATGACCGTGCAGCGCTCGGCGATGGCCGCGAGCTCGTCGTCGCCGAGGGGCGGCGCGTGCCCGCGGTGGAGCGCGTGCAAGAGGCGCTGCGCGGCCACGTCGACGTAGCGGCGGCTGGGCGCGGTCGAGTGCGCGTACGCGGCCGTGGCGAGGCCGAAGTGGCCGTCGGGCTGGTCCGAGCCCGCCTCGTGAAGCACGTACGCGCCGCGGCCCGAGAGCTTCATCACCGCGACGGTGATCTCCTCGGCGTCGTCGGGGTGCTCGCGCGAGGCGCGGGCGAGAAAGGTCCCCAGCGCGCACGCGTCGGGCGCCTCGGGCAGCGCGTAGCCCCAGCGCTCGGCCACGGCGCGCATGCGGTCCCAGCGCGGCGGCGGCGGCACCGCGCGGCGGATCGACGACAGCCCGCTCCCCTCGAGCGTGCGCGCCACGGCCTCGTTCACGGCGATCATCAGGTCCTCGACGATGCGCCCGGCGCGCGTCTGCGTGCGCGTCACGATGTCGACCACGTGGCCGTCGGCGTCGCGCACGAGCTCGGTCTCGGGCAGGTCGAAGCCCGCGCCGCCGCGGGCCACGCGCTCGGCGCGCAGCCACCGCGCGGCCGTCTCCTGAAGGGCGAGCTGCTCTTGCAGCACCGGGTCGGCGTCGAGCGAGGGCGCGGCGTCGCCGTCGAGCCACGCGCTCACCTCGGGGTAGGTGAGCTTCTTCGCGTTGCGCACGTACGCGGGGAAGTGCCGCGCGTCGAGCACCGACCCGTCGGGCGCCACGTCGAGCGACGTGACCATCGCGCGGCGCACGAGCCCGTCGAGCAGCGAGGTCTCGTCCTCCGAGAGCGCCACGGGCAGCATCGGAAAGACGCCCCCCGCGGTGTACACCGTGGCGGTGTTGTGCTCGGCGGCGCGGTCGACGGGGCCGCGCGGCGGCGCGTAGTCGGCCACCTCGGCGACGCCCACCATCACCCGCACGAAGCCGTCGTGGCGCTCGGCGTACTCGACCTGGTCGAGGTCGCGCGAGAGCTCGTTGTCGATCGAGCTCCAGGGCAGCCCCGTGAGGTCGCGCAGCGCGGCGTCGTCGGGGGGGCGGTGCTCGACGACCGCGCGCATCACCTCCGCGGAGAAGTGCGTGCGGAACCCGCGGTCGGTCAGGGCGCGCTCGGCGAGGGCGCGCAGGTCGTCGCGGTCGTCACGGCCGTTCTTGTCGCGGTCGATGAGGCTCACACCGCCAAGGCTTCATCCGAACCGCCGCGCGGCGCAAGTCTCAGCGCGCGAGGCCCGGCGGGCGCGCGAGGAGCCTCCCCCCGTTCACGGGCGGCGCGCGCACCTGCTCGAACCCCTCGGCCGTGGGCGCCCAGAGCACCACCCGCGGGTCGTCGAGCGCGCGGTCGAACGCGTACTCGACGCGCGTCGGCGACGCCCCGTCGTCGGCCGTCACCCTCGCTTCGAAGCCCGGCAGCGCCGCGCGGTCGCCCGCCCGCAG
>JBDHVF010000650.1:0-5052 GCA_039809605.1 Polyangiales bacterium
TAGGCGCCGGGCGCGAGCGTGGCATCGACGCGGTCGGAGCCCGATTGCAGCACGTAGGCGCTGCTGCCGTACGAGTATGACGGCTGCGAGACGAGATGGCGCACGTGGGTGTCGTGCGAGACGAGGTAGATCGAGCTCGACGCGTACGAGGGCACCTGCGCCGTCGCGAGCGAGCGAGGGAGCGCCGCGCCGTCGAGCGTGACCGCGCCCGTGACGCGCGCGGTGGGGAGGTTCACGTCGAGCGTGGTGGGGCCGATGCCGAGCACGACATCGCCGCGGAGCACGCGCTCGGCCGAGGGGAAGGGGTCCGAGGGGAAGCGCCCCACGGAGCCGCTCGACCCGACGTTGTGCACGAGCACGAGGTCGTAGACGCCGGGCGCGAGCGTGGCGTCGACGCGGTCGGAGCCCGACTGCAGCACGTAGGCGCTGCTCCCGTACGAGTACGAGGGCTGCGAGATGAGGTGGCGCACGTGCGTGTCATGGGCTTCGAGGTAGATCGAGCTCGACGCGTACGAGGGCACCTGCGCGGTCGCGAGCGAGCGAGGGAGCGCCGCGCCGTCGAGCGTGACCGCGCCCGTGACGCGCGCGGTCGGGAGGTTCACCGCGGCGCCGAGCGGCGTCGTGCTCGTGCAGGTGGAGGTCGCGCCCGACGCGCACGAGGCGGTGACGCGCCCGACGCAGAGCCCCGCGGCGGTGCACGCGTCGCCCGTGGTGCAGGCGATGGTGTCGTCGCAGGCCATGCCCGTGCGCGCGGTGAGCACGAAGCTGCGCGTGGCGTCGTCGCACGCGTAGGTCGCGCACGGGGTCGAGGCCGCCGGGGGCGTCGGCACCATGGCGACGGCGCACCCGCGCGCGTCGGCGGAGGGGTCCGTCGGCGCGCAGCGCTCGACGCCGGTGCAGTAGCGCCCGTCGTCGCAGCGCGCGTCGTCGGGCGCGTGCGAGGCGCGCCCCGCGGCGCAGCGGTCGACGGTGCACGCGAGGCCGTCGTCGGGCACGAGCGCGTCGTCGTTGGCCGAGGCGCAGCCCGAGGTCGGGTCGCAGCGGTCGCGGGTGCAGGGGTTGCCGTCGTCGCAGCGCAGCGCCGAGCCGCCGCCGCACGCGCCGCCCGTGCACCGCTGGCCCGTCACGCACGCCGAGGTCGTGCACGCGCTCCCGTCGGGGCGCGGGGTGGCGACGCAGCGCCCGGCCACGAGCGTGTCGTCGGTGCAGGGGTTGCCGTCGTTGCACGTGGGCGCGTAGCACTCGGCGACGCCCGCGGCGTTGCGGCACGCGAGGTTGCGCGCCGCGCAGGGGTCGGGCGCGCAGGGGTCGTTCGTGCACCCGCCCGCGCCGTCGGGGTGGTAGCCCGGGTCGCAGCCGCACACGGCGGTGGCGCCCATGGCGACGCACACGCTCCGGTGCGCGACGGCGCAGGGCGACGGGAGGCACGGGTCGTTGGTGCACCCGCCGCGTCCGTCGGCGTGGTAGCCGGGCGCGCAGGCCTCGCACGAGGCGCCGGCGTAGCCCGCGGCGCAAGCGCAGCTCGCGCGCCCCATCGAGACCGAGCACGAGCCGTGGCCCGAGCAGCGCGTAGGGGTGCAGGTCTCGTCGGCGACGCAGCGGTCGGCGTCGAGGTGATACCCCGGGTCGCAGTCACAGCGCGCGGCGCCCGACGCGACGACGCATACGCTCCGCCGCGGCTCGGCACACGGGGATGGCCTGCACGCGTCGCGGGTGCAGCCGCCGGCGCCGTCGGGGTGCGCGTCGGCGGCGCATGCGTCGCAGCGGGCGCCGACGTACTCCGGGGAGCAGGTGCAGCGCAGGCCCGAGGGGGCGGCCGCGCAGGTGCCGTGGCCGTTGCACGTGGTGGCGGTGCAGGTCTCATCGGGCACACAGGCGCCGCGCGGGTCCTCGTGCGTGCCGGGGTTGCAGTTGCACACGGCGCCCATGGGACCGCTCGTGCAGCGCGTGCGGTCGGGCATGGCGCAGGGGTTGGGCTCGCAGGGCGTGTCGGTGCAGCCGCCGTGTCCGTCGGGCACGTAGCCCGCGTCGCACTGCTCGCAGCGGGCGCCGCGGTAGCCGGGCTCGCATGCGCACACGGTCGACGTCCCGGTCGCGTCGCAGCGGCCGTGAGGGCCGCACGCGTCGGGGGCGCAGCGCGGCCCGGCGTCGGCGACGTCGCCCGTCGCGTCGCGCGCCGCGTCGGCGTGCGCGTCGTTCATGACGTCCGCGAGGGCGTCGGCGTGCGTCACATCGAAGGCGACGTCGGGCGCTTGGGGGGCGTCGGCGCGCGCGTCCGAGGGGGCGACGACGTCGGGCGTCGCGTCGGGCGCTCCGCTCGAGCCGTCGGAGTCGGAGCACGCTGCGAGCGAGAGCGTGGCGAGCAGGAGAATGGAGGCGAGGCGCATGGCGCGGGGACGCTATCACCGTCTCGCGCGCTCGCACCGCGCGCTGCGGTTCGGCGGCGTGACCGCGACCGATTCGTGGCGGAAGCACAGAGGAATCGAACCTCCCACGCGACGCGTAGGCGCCGACGTCACCGATTTTGAAGACCGGGCCCGTCACCAGAGCAGGTCGTGCTTCCGGCGCGCAAGCTACACCAGCCGCTGTGAACTTGCCTACCACCTCTCGACTGTCGTACCGATGGGCGCCATGGGGCACTCGCGCAATGGCCGCCCTCGCACGACCTACGCGGTCCTGAGCGCGCTGGTCGTGGCGTGCGCGCACGCTCCGCCGCCGCCACCGCCGGCGCCTGCCGCGCCGCCCCGGCGCGTGCGACGCTTTCGCACGCCGCGAATGTCGTGTGAGCCGCCGGTGTTCCCCGCGATGCACGACCCGTGGGTGGTGGTCGGCTGGCCGACGGCGCCGAGGTTCACGACGGTCGAGTCAGAAGGCGCGATCCTCTACGCGACCACCACGAGCACCGTGTGCCGCAGCATGGACGGCGGCCGGCGCTGGGAGCCCGTGCTCGTCGACCTCGACGCGCCCATGCTCGTCGCGGTCGAGGGAGGCCGCATCGTCGTGCGCGCCGAGGAGGCGTGGGAGGGCGAGGACGAAGCCCCCGCGGTCTGGTGGGTCACCAACGACAACGCGAGCGACTGGACGCGCCACGAGCGACCGCCCGAGGTGGGCCAGGGGCGCATCGAGCGCATCCCCGTGCACGCGCGCGGCGTCGACGGCGAGTACGCGGCCGTCTCGTGCGGAGACGCGCTGTTCACCGTGGTCCCGTCGCCCCGCGGCCGCGCCCCGCTCGCGCTGCGCAGCCAGGACGGCGGCATCACCTGGTCGCGCATGAGCATCCCACCGAGGCTGCGCGAGCTGGGGATGACCTTCCGGTGCATCGGCCACGACGCGGTCGCGCTCGAGCGGGGCGGCGCGGTGCCGCTGGTGACCGCGTTCAGCCGCGACCGCGGCCAGCGATGGGAGACCCTCGTGCGATTGCCGAGCGCGCTGCGCTCCCCGAACGACCCGATGCCCGGCGACGACGTGCCGCCGTCGAGCGGGTGCGCGCCGCTCGCGGGGCGCGGCGTGTTCTGCGAGGTGCAGGGCCAGGGCTGGGCCACCAACGACCTGGGCCGGCGGTGGTACCGCGCGAACTCTCCCGTCGGCGGACGAACGCTCCCGATGCACGGGGAGTTCCTTCTGGGCGTGGGCGGCGGCGTCGCGCGCAGCACCGACGCGGGCCGCCAGTGGGAGATGGTCACCGTCGCGCCGGGGAGCGCGAACCTCGGCATCCGCGGCGCGGTGCTCTCCCCCGACACCTATTGGATCGCGGGCTCCGCGCTCTGGTGGACCGACGACGGCGGCGAGCACTGGACCGCGTCGCAGCTCCCGTGGGAGCTCGCAGCCGTGCTCGCGCGCAGGCGCTGGGTCGGCCTGCGCCCCGCGGACGACGCGCGCGGCGACTGCGGCGGCACCGTGATGCTCACGGTGAACGCGGGGCAACGGTGGCACTCGGTGCTCGGCCCGCGCGTCAAGCGCGTGGTCGAGCGCGACGGCGAGCTGCGGGCCGTGCTCTGCGGCGAGCCCGCGCGGGTGCTCGCGAGCCGCGACGGGAGCCTCTGGCGCCCGACGAGCGGCCGCCCCGACGACGTCACCGAAGACGATGACGACGACGTGCCCGTCGTGGCCGACGGCGTGCGCATCGAGCTTCGCGACGGCACCCTGCAGGCCGCGCACGAGGGAGCGCCCCCCGAGGTGATCGCGACCGGGTGGCCGAGGGACATCACCCCCGTCGCCGCGGCGGCCTCGGCGGGGCGCGCGTCGGTCGTGGTCTTCGGCAACGGGACCGTGGTCCGGCGGCCGGCGACGCAGGCTCAGTAGGCCATGTTGCTGTACGCGTCGATGGCGCCGGGGGCGCGGCGCGAGCGCGCGGGCGCGGCGCGCGAGGGCATCGGGCGAGAGACCTGCGTGTGGGGCACCGAGGTCGCCGGGGCTTGCGTGGGCCCGTGCACCTCGCTGGCGAGCCCGTTGGTGTCGTTGGGGCGCGCGAGGTAGCGCGCCTGCACGCCGCTGGCCTCGCTCACGCGCCCGCTGTCGAGCAGCGTCTGGTAGAGGAGCTGCGCGATCGCCCTGCGCTCCCCGTCGGGCGGGTCGAGCGCGAGCGCCTCGCGGAACGCGGCCGCGGCCTGCTCGTTCTCGCCGCGCGCGCGGTACGACTCCCCCCGCTCGCGCAGCGCGCGCCACGGCGGCGCCGCCTGCTGCTGCGCGACCTGCTGCTGCGCGGCGAGGCCCTGCTGCGAGGCGGCCTGCGCGCCGTAGACGTTCCACGCGGGAGCCTGCGCGGTGTTCTGGCCGTTGCCCTCGATGGGGAGCCTCGGCATCGCCCGGTCGAGGCTCTGATCACCCGTCACGCGCTGCCCGAGCGCGACGCTGCTCGGCGCCGCGGCCTGCACGGGCGGCATGTTGCGGTACGCCGCCGGAGGCTCGATCGTGCCCGCCGCCGCCCGGCCGAGCGCGGCCTGACGATGAAGCTCGCCCTCGGCGGGAGACGGCGGTTGCGCCTGCGCTTCGACCGCGGGCGCCGCGGGCCGCGGGGCCTGCGCGACCGCGGGCTCGTTGACGGGCGCGGTC
>JBDHVF010000651.1:0-5049 GCA_039809605.1 Polyangiales bacterium
CGGCACCCCCGCGCCACGCTCGTGATGCCCATCAACGAGCCGGTGCGCTACGCCCTCAACCAGCTTGCCCGGTAACAACAAGCGTGAGACAGATTTCGTTCGAGTTTAGTGAGCACCTCCCGGTTGCACGGGGGTCGTACCCCCGCACCCCCCGGGCTCCTTGGGCGCGCAGGACGGCGGACCGTCCTGTGTCCCTGCGGAGCTCACCTTCGGCGGGTTGATCCACACCTGCGTCGGCGGTCGACGCGCCCGTGGTTGTCCCCGCACGAACCGCTCGGGGTGCTTCGCGTACGCCTCGCCCAGCGTCGCGTCGCGCGCCGTCACGCGCTCCTCGACGCGTCCGTGGTGAACGTCCGCGGGCGTCAGCAGCGCCAGCCCGCTGTGGTGGTGCGCGTGGTTGTACCAGTCGAAGAACGGGCGGCAGAACGCGCGCGCGTCTTCGAGACCACCGAAGCGATCGGGGAAGTCGGGGCGGTACTTCAACGTCTTGAACTGCGACTCCGAGAAGGGGTTGTCGTCCGAGACGTACGGGCGCGAGTGGCTCTTCTCGAGGCCCAGCGTCGTGAACAACTCTGCCAGACCGCGCGAGGTCATCGACGGCCCGCGGTCCGCGTGGACCGTCACCTGTCCCGGCTCGATCCCCTGGCGCTCGCACGTCTCGCGGAACAACTCTTTGGCCAGTGCCTCGCTCTCGCACCCGGCCACCATCCAGCCGACGACGTAGCGACTGAACACGTCGAGGATCACGTAGAGGTAGAAGTACGTCCCGCGCGTCGGCCCGCGCAGTTTGGTGATGTCCCACGACCACAGCTCGTTGGGGCGCGTCGCGAGCAGCTCGGGCCGCTGATAGTTCGGATGCGAACGAATCGCCCGACGCTCGCGCACCTCCCGGTTCGCCGCGAGCACGCGGTAGAAGGTGCGGATCGACCCCACGTACAGGCCCTCGTCCAGCAGCGTCGCGTAGACCTCGGCGGGCGCCTTGTCGACGAAGCGGTCGGCGTGCAGGTGGTCGAGGATGCGCTGCTGCTCGGTGTCCGACAGCCGTCGCGCCGACCGTCGCGGCGCTCCCTGCGGCGGCGCGTCGAAGGCCGCCTGGGGCGCCTGCTCGCTCGTGCCCGCACGCCAGCGATACCAGGTGGCGCGCGCGATGCCGAGCGCCGCGCAGACCGCGACGACGCCGAGCGTGGCGACGACGGGAAGCGCGAGCGCGATCATCGCGTCTCTCCGTTCGTCGTCGAGGTCGTCGAGAGCAGCGCCGCAACTTTTTTTTGGAGGTCGACGAGCATCTCGGCGCGCTCGGCGCGGAGGGTCATCTGGGCGAGCTGGTGCTCGAGCTCGCGAACGCGCGCGAGCGAGGCGTCGTCAGGTCGAGGCGTCGGCCCCCGAGGCGTCGGAGCCTGCCCGCCGAGCTCGCCCGCGTCGCGCGCCCGTCGCCACTCGGAGAGGTGGGAGGTGTACAGGCCGTGCCTGCGCAGCAGCGCCGCGACCTTGCCGGGCTCGTCGGCGGCTGCGTCGGCCTCCGCGAGGATCGTGCGCTTGAACTTGTTGCTGAAGGTGCGCCGCTTCGCCTTGGGGGTGACCTCGGTCGGCGCGACCTCGGGCCTCTTGGGTGCCATCTCCACGAGAACGTCTCCTGCCCGCCCTGCTCAGTAAACTCCCCGGCCGGGGTGTCTCACGAGTTATTGGCACGCAGGGGTGCTCGGCGCGTCCAACTTCACCTTCGCCGAGGTGACGATGACGCAGCAGAGCCGAGACTGGATCGCGAGTCACGTGCGCGCCCTCGAGTTCTTCGGCGGCGCGCCCGCGATGCTCGTGCCCGATCAGCTCAAGAGCGGCGTGACGCGCGCGTGCCGCTACGAGCCCGACGTGCAGCGCACCTACGCCGAGCTCGCCGAGCACTACGGCACCGTCGTGGTGCCCGCGCGCCCGGCGCGGCCGCGCGACAAGGCGAAGGTCGAGGTCGCTGTGCAGATCGCGCAGCGGTGGATCCTCGCGCCTGCGCGACGAGCGCCACACGGCGCTCGCGTCGATGAACGCGCGCATCCGCGAGCGGTCGTCCTCTCACGCCCGAACAACCCGCGTGGAACTCCGCCTATTTCACGAACGATCGCGGACTGGATCGGTATTACCCGCAGCCGCAGAGCAGCTGCGACGGCCGGAATTGACGAAGCTATATTTTTTCCCACCGCACCACACTCAATTCGTCGTATTGCTAATAAGGTCACAACGTGTAATCTTCAGGATATGCAGCGTTGGCAAATCAGACTGGTGGGAATTGCTTTAGTACTACACCCAGAAAGTCGTACGAGTACGCAACCATGCACCCCGCTTATTCTTCCAAGTTCACGAACTGCAGTTCGATGCCGTACTACAACATCATTGACGGATAGAGCTGATTCAAATGTCGCCCGTGAAAGTCGAGGCCCCTACGATCGGCGGGAGTTATCTTGTTTTGTCATGGACGGGTACATTCAACTAGCTCAATTCAGGACAACTAGATGCGATTTGCGCCTTATTGTTACCAATCATAATTCGCGAGCTTATTCCAGGTTCTTTGCTGTCGATGTTTCAGGGCAAATTGGCCGTAGCTTGCTAGAGCACATCGGCTGGCGAATGCCCTGTGAAAGACGACTCGTTCGCGGCCTTTGGTTCTCCGAACCTCTGCGAGTCCGTGTCCTCTCCTTTGCAAACAGTCTTGCTGCCATTCGCCAGTTCACATCCAGTGAGTTAACCACGAGAGAATACTTCATCATCGAAAGAGTGGGGAGTCTTGAGATCAACAGTTGTTCTACCCCGGGATTCTTACCGCTCGAACCAGGGACTCAAATACCGCCGCCTCCCTCTCTATAAACTATAGCGTCGGGTAGAGTAGGTAGATCGGGTGGTCGCGATAGGGACAGCCCTTCGTCGATGAGGACTCGGGCCGTCCCCCGCACAGATCCCGGCGGGCGGTACTACCGTACCGGGCTCTTGCCTCCGTCGTTTCTGACATCGAAGCGTCGTTCAGGCCAGGGATGTGCGGTACAAGCGTGTGGCAGTCGGGTCGCCCCAGGGGATTGCTCCCCCGGGGCTCCCGTAGACCCGGCGCGGGTCCTCGCAGCCCATCGCTCCCAGCACGGCCGCGTGCAGCTCGCACTGCACGGCCTGAACACCGAGCACGAAGGCACGCTCCAACTCGGCGTAGGCGAAGGGCTGGCCCGACGCGGCCGCCTGCCGAGCGCTCTCGGCCAACTCGAACAGACGCGCACAACGTTGCGAGGCCGCCTTGAACGCGGCGGGAACTTCGACGACGATCGGATCCACGGGCACCCTGCGGGTTCGGAGCTTCAGCAACCCCGCCCTCGCATGGCTCTGCCCCGTCTTCAAGCCGATCCCGGAGCTCCGGGGTCCGTGAGCACGATCGGAAACACACCCGCCGTCCCTTTCGTCACGCGCGATGAGCGCGCTCACCACCACCAGACTTGGCAGACCCAGTTCACGCAACAACCAACGGCCCCCCGACAGCGGCTGTCGCCTCCAGATCCACGGCGTCCCCACCGTGATCGAAGACTTGCTCGGGACTCCGCGGGAGTTGCCGCGCGTCGCGTGAGGTTGGTGTCGAGTAGCCCCGGCCGGGAGAGTCGCAGGCACTCCCCCGACCGAGGCCCTCACCAGATCCGGACAAGGAGATTTCCACCATCCGGCTCTTCCGTGGATGCGGCTCACGAAGAGTCGCCCCAGAGCCTCACGCGGATCGAGGCTCGGGGCAGCGGGAAGGTCTGCACGATCGCGCAGAACCGCTCCCACGTCAGGCGCGCTCGTTGACTCCGGCGGTTCAACCACTTGAACCAGAGGCGCCTCGCCGCGTGCGACAGGCGCGCGAGCGCGGAGAAGTTCCCCTGGACGCCGAAGTAGTTGAAGTGGCCGTCGAGCCGCCGTGCGAGACCGGCCCGCTGCTCCTTGAGGGGCTCGTGCCGGTGGCGGCGGCACCAGTCCCCGAGGGCCTCGATCGCCCTCCGCAGCCGGCCTTTGCGCGTCGTCATGCCCACCCGCCACCCGTTCCCTCCGTGGGCACGGCGCCAGAACACCGTGAAGCCCAGGAAGTCGAAGGTCGCGGGTCCCTTGCCGCCGGGATCGCTCGCGAAGGGGCGTCCGATCGGCAGCAGCCGGGTCTTGTCGGGGTGCAGACGCAGTCCGTACTTCGCCATCCGCTGGGGCTCCACTCTGCTCGGGCGGGGTTCGCACCCGCTGGAGGACCAACAGGATTTCGCGTCGCTTCGCGATCGACATTCCTTCCTGACCAGCATCTCCTGGTCGCACTGCGCAACTCGTGGGCCAGAAACAACAATAATTTCGTTTCGTCGATGTTTTTTTGTTCCCGAATCTCGCCTCTTGGCATCGAGACACTTCTCTACCAGAAGGGAGCCACCCTTCGTTGATCGGTGCGAGAGCGGCAACAAATCTCTTGCATATGAAAATATTTCTGCGACCATCTCTCGCTACGGAGAGAAGAATCATGGCCAAACCCAAGAAGGCGAGAGTCGGAGGACATTCTCATGACGACGACGAGACCCCCGAGATGAAACTCGAGGACAAGCCGGTCGAGACCCCGGCCGCCCACCCGAAGCAGGGCACGAGTTTCATGGTGGGCGGAGAGGAGGTGACGTTCGAGGCCGAACGTGAACTCGCCGTGAGTGCGAGTTCGGGCGTTCCGACAGGCACCTACCAGATCGTCTCGATGATCCTCAAGCCCGGCAACCGCAAGGTGTACCGGGCAGTCGTGGGCGACACCCTCTATCCCATCCGCGAGTATGGAACGCCGAACGAGGTCATCTCGAAGATCCGCGAGGGATCGAAGGAGCCCCGGAAGCCCCGCAAGGCCCAGGCGGCGAAGCCGGTCTCGCACCTCGTGGGCGAGGGCTTTTCGCTCTCGGACACCGCCGACGAGATCCTCCGCGACTACCTCACCCTCCGGAACGAGGACGACGCCGATGCGGTGCTCTCGCATCTCGTCGAGACCCACCTGGGCCCCGAGGTCGAGAAGCTCAAGGCCGCGCAGGAAGCCATCAG
>JBDHVF010000652.1:0-5045 GCA_039809605.1 Polyangiales bacterium
GGGCCATCCCCCATTCTTGCGCCCCGAAGGGGCCGCATCCTTGCACAGCCCGGCGGCTCGACGCCGGGTTTGAGCAACCCTCACGCCCGCATCACGCGCGCGGATGCGCGACCCTCACGCCCGCATCACGCGCGCGGATGCGCGACCCCAACGCCCGCATCACGCGCGCGGATGCGCACCCGTCACGTCGTCACACCGCGCGGGCGGCGGCTCAACCCGTCGGCGGGTTCGGCGACGGCGGCGTCGGCGGCGCGCGCGGCGCTGTTGGGGCGTGCGGGGCGGGTGGTCTTTCGAGGCGTCGCTGTCGAGGCGAGCGTCGGGGAGCGCGCCGTTCCGTACCGCAGCGCGGCGCGCGGCGAGGCCGCGGCGGCGCACATGGGAACGCGGGTCGAGGTGACGGAGAGGGTCGCGCACGTCCGCGAGGCGTGGGCGGCGTGGGCGCTGCTCGTCGCGACGGCCGCGGTCGCGCCGCTCGTCGTGGCGCTGCTCACCACGCGGTGAGCCACACATCGCGCGCGCCGTGGGCCGAACCGTTGCTCGCGGCGGGCGTTCGGTGCTCCACTCCGCCGCCGTGATGCGACGCTCTCTGCTCTTGTGCTTCGCGCTCATCGGCGCGTGCCGCGGCAGCGCCTCGACGCCCGCGAGCTCGACCCCCAACACCGGCACCGTGCGCGCGAGGCGCGTGGCGCCCGGCGCCATTCACGTCGACGGACGTCTCGATGAAGCCGCGTGGCGCGCGCCCGGCACGGGGCGCTTCGTGAGCCCCGGCGACGGCAGCGCGGTTCCCAACTCGCGCGTGCAGGCCGAGGCGTGGTTCGCCTGGGACGACCAGAAGCTCTACCTCGCCGCGCGCGTCGGCGACCGCAGCCCCGTCGCGCCCTTCGCCCCGACCGACGAAGACCCGCACCTCTGGGAGCGATCGTCGGCCGTGGAGCTCATGCTCCAGCCCGGCGACCGCGGCGACAACCGGCACTACTACGAGATCCAGGCCGACACCGCGTGCGCGAAGTGGACCACGCGCTTCGACGACTACAACCGCCCCCAGGGCGTCGACCCGAGCGGGCGCAGAACCTTCGGTCACCAGGACTGGTCGCCCGCGCTCGAGTGCGCCGCCAACGTCACCCGCGACGGGTACACGATCGAGCTCGCGCTGCCGTGGAGGGACGTCGAGGGGCGCGACCGGGCGAGCGTTCCGCCGCGCGCGGGGGAGACGTGGCGCGCGAACGTGTACAGCTTTCGCGACGGGCAGCGCGACGCGCTCGCGTGGTCGCCGCTGCGGGGCGAGGGGAACTTTCACTACGCCCCGCGCTTCGGGCGCGTGGTCTTCGAATGAGCGCCGGTGTTCACAACGGGTCGGGCAGACACTAGATTGCGCGCATGACCGAACCGACCGACGACCTCGTCGAAGAGATCAAGCGCCTCCGCAAGGAGCGCAACGCCGTGATCCTGGCCCACTACTACGTCGACGGCGAGGTGCAGGACGTCGCCGACTTCGTGGGCGACTCGCTCCAGCTCTCGCAGGCCGCGCAGAAGACCACCGCCGACGTGATCGTCTTCGCGGGCGTGCACTTCATGGCCGAGACCGCGAAGATCCTGAACCCCTCGCGCAAGGTCGTGCTCCCCGACATGAGCGCCGGGTGCTCGCTCGCCGAGGGCTGCCCCGCCGACCGCTTCGCGGCCTTCGTCGCGCGGCACCCCGACCACTACGTCATCTCGTACATCAACTGCTCGGCGGGCGTGAAGGCGCTCTCCGACTGCATCGTGACGAGCTCCAACGCCGAGAAGGTCGTGCGCAGCGTGCCCGAGGGGAGGCCCATTCTCTTCGCCCCCGACAAGAACCTCGGCGCCTACCTCGCGAAGAAGACCGGGCGCGACATGCTCCTCTGGCGGGGGAGCTGCATCGTGCACGAGACCTTCTCGGAGAGGAAGATCATCGCGCTCAAGACCCGCCACCCCGAGGCCGAGGTGATCGCGCACCCCGAGTGCGAGGCGCCGCTGCTCGCCATGGCGTCGTTCATCGGCAGCACGAGCGCGCTGCTCAAGTACACGCAGACATCGAAGGCGAGGAGCTTCATCGTCGCGACGGAGACGGGCATCCTGCACCAGATGCAGAAGGCCTCGCCCGACAAGGAGTTCATCGCCGCCCCGCCCGAGGGCAACTGCCACTGCAACGACTGCCCGTTCATGAAGAAGAACACGCTCGAGGCCGTGCGCGACGCGCTCGCCACGCTCGGGCCCGAGATCACCCTCGCCGAGGACCTCCGGGTGAAGGCCCTCAAGCCCATCGAGCGCATGCTCGAGATCAGCGCGAGCTGATCACCCGCCCACGCACATGCCCAGGCGGCACGACTGCATCGAGCCGCAGCGGTGCCCGCACGAGCCGCAGTTCGCCGGGTCGGTCGCGGTCGAGGTGCACCGCCCGCCGCACGCCGTCTGCCCGAGCGGGCAGGCGCAGAGCCCGGCGACGCACGTGGCCCCGACGGCGCAGGGGTTGTTGCAGCGCCCGCAGTGCTGCTCGCTCGTGGCGAACGCGGCCTCGCAGCCGTTGAGCACGTACCCGTCGCAGTTGCCGTAGCCGCGGTTGCACGACGCGATCGTGCAGTGGGCGTCGGCGCACCCCGAGGTCGCGTTGGCGAGGCTGCATCCCCGGCCGCACGCGCCGCAGTTGTTCACGTCGTCGCGGAGGTTGACCTCGCAGCCGTCGGCGGGGCTGCCGTCGCAGTTGCCGTAGCCCGTCGCGCAGCTCAGCGTGCACGAGCCCATCGCGCAGAAGGCCACCGAGTTCGAGCCCGACGGGCACGAGCGCCCGCACGCGCCGCAGTTGCGCGTGTTGTTGCGAAGGTCGACCTCGCAGCCGTTGGAGGGGTTCATGTCGCAGTCGGCGAAGCCCGCGTTGCACGCGAGCTGGCACGCGCCGCCGGCGCAGTACGGTGAGGCGTTGGCGCCCGTCGGGCACCCGCGGCCGCACGCGCCGCAGTGGGCGGGGTTCGACATGAGGTCGACGCACGACGAGCCGCACATCGTCTGCCCCGCGGGGCAGATCGACGTGCACGCGCCGTCGGAGCACACCTGCCCCGACGAGCACGCGCGCCCGCACGCGCCGCAGCTCGTCGCGCTCGAGCGCGTGTCGACCTCGCAGCCGTTCGAGGGGTTGGCGTCGCAGTCGGCGAAGCCCGCGCTGCAGCTCCCCACCGCGCAGCGCCCGGCGACGCACGCGGGCGTGCCGTTGGCGACCGCGCAGGCGGCCATGCATCCGCCGCAGCTCGAGGGGTTCGAGCGCGTGTCGACCTCGCAGCCGTTGGCCGCCACGCCGTCGCAGTCGGCGAAGCCCGCGAGGCACGCGCCGAGGGTGCAGCGCCCCGCGGCGCACGCGGCCGTCGCGTTGGGCATCGCGCACACCGCGCCGCACGCGCCGCAGTTCGACGCGCTCGAGCGCGTGTCGACCTCGCAGCCGTTGCCGGGGTTCATGTCGCAGTCGGCGAAGCCCGCGCTGCAGCTCGCGACGGCGCAGCGCCCCATCGCGCACGCCGCCACGCCGTTGGCCGCGGCGCACGCGCTCCCGCACGCGCCGCAGCTCGCGGCGCTCGACGTGAGGTCGACCTCGCACCCGTCGGAGGCGTCGCGGTTGCAGTCGGCCCACCCCGCCTCGCACGCGGCCACCTGGCAGGCGCCCGCGGCGCACGCCCCCGTGGCGTGGGCCGGCGCGCAGGCGCGCCCGCAGCCGCCGCAGTGCTCGACGCTCGTGCGCGTGTCGGCCTCGCACCCGTTGGCGGCCATGCCGTCGCAGTCGCCGAACCCTGCGTTGCACGAGGCCACCGCGCAGGCCCCCACGGCGCAGCGCGCGCTCGCGTGGGGCAGGGTGCAGGCGTTGCCGCAGGCGCCGCAGTTCATCACGTCGGCGGTGACGTCGGTCTCACATCCCGCCATCGCGCCGTTGCAGTCGGCGCTCCCGGTCGCGCACGCGGTCGAGGGCGCGCGGCACGCGCCCGCCTCGCAGGCCGAGCCCGCGGCGCAGCTCGTCTCGCACGCGCCGCAGTGGGCGGCGTTGGTGTTGGTGTTGACCTCGCATCCGTTCGACGCGTCGTGGTCGCAGTCGGCGAAGCCCGGCCGGCAGGCGCCCACGCGGCAGGCGCCGCTCTCGCACGTGGCGACGAGGGCGTTGGGCGGCGCGCAGGCGACCCTGCAGCCGCCGCAGTCGGTGACCGAGTCGAGGCTCGCCTCGCAGCCGTTCGCGGGGTCCATGTCGCAGTCGCCGCGGCCCGCGTTGCAGCGGCCGAGGGCGCACACGCCCATCACGCACGCGGCCGTGGCGCCGGTCGCGGCGCAGGCGCGGCCGCAGCTCCCGCAGTTCATCGGGTCGGTGAGGCGCTGCGCGCAGGTCGAGCCGCAGGGCTCGAGGCCCGCGGCGCACGAGAGCCTGCACGTGCCCGCGGCGCACGCGTAGCCCTCGGGGCAGGGGTTGCCGCAGCGGCCGCAGTGGGCGGCGTTGCTGGTGATGTCGACGCACGACCCCGCGCACGCCGCGAGGCTGCCGGGGCAGCGCGCGCACACGCCGCCCGAGCACACGAGGCCCGCGTTGCAGGTCGACGCCGCGGCGTCGGTCGAGCAGCACGGGGCGTTCTCCGCGCCGCAGGCCGAGGAGACGTCCGCCGGGGGGAGGTCGGGCGCGGGCGCGTCGGGCGGGCGCGCGTCGGGCGCGTCGGGCGCCACGGTGGCGTCGGGGCGCTCGCGCAGCACGTCGGCCTCGAACGACGTGGTGCACGCGCAGGCGAGCGCGATCAGCGAGACCAGGGCTGCGCGAGAAGAAAGCACGGCGTGACCCCTCTCAGAAGGTGACGTGGAGGCTCGCCGCGGCGCCGCCGGGCGACGGGGCGAACGACAGCTCGGCCGACGACGTGCGGCGGAAGCGCGTCTGCGTGGCGAGCACCACGGTGGCGACGCCCGCGGCGGCCGCGACGCCGAGCGAGACGTTGGTGAGCAGCCGCAGGGTCTCGCCGCGGTCGCGCAGGTCGGCCACGTCGGCGCGGTTGTACTCGTCGCGGTAG
>JBDHVF010000653.1:0-5035 GCA_039809605.1 Polyangiales bacterium
CGGGCACGTCGACCGACACGCGGACCGCCGCCCCGCGCCGGCCGCCCGGCACCTTCGCGAAGGCCGCGTCGAGCGCGCCGTCGACGAGCGGGCCGAGCGGCGTCGGCGCCACGCGCGGCGCGACGGGGCGCGCGAACCCGAGGAGGTCGCCCACGATCTGGTTGAGCCGGTCGGCCTCCTCGCGGATGGTGTCGACCATGAGGTCTGCGTCGCCGCCGCGCGGCACGAGCCTGCGCAGCGCGCTCACGGCGTTGAAGATCACCGCGAGGGGGTTGCGCACCTCGTGGGCCACCTCGGCCGCCGCCTCGCCGAGCGCCGCGAGCCGCTCGCGCTCGATGAGCCGCGCCTGCGCGTCCTTGAGGTCGCGCAGCCGGAGCTGCGCCTCGGCGTAGAGCTCCGCGTTCGCGAGGCCCAGCTCGACCACGCCGCCCATGGCGCGCATGAGGGCCTGGTCCTCGTCGGTGAAGCGCCGCCCCGGGTCGTTGCGCACTCCGAGGACGCCGCGGATGCCGCGCTCGGAGCGCAGCGCGAGCAGCATCGCCGACCCCCGTAGGTTGAGCTGCTGGTACGCCCCCGAGCGCCGGTCGGAGCGGAGGTCATCGATCACGACGCAGTCGGTCGAGGCGAGCGCCTCGCGGATCAGCGGCGACGACTCGGTGGAGAGAGGCCCCGGCGCGTCGGGCACGGAGCTCCGCACGCCGAGGCGCTCGTAGGTGGTGCCGTCGGGCGAGAGCAGCGCGCTCGACGCGGCGGCGGCGTCGAGCGCGGCGCGCACGATCCTCGCCGCGGCGAGCAGCAGGCTCCGCGGCTCCTTCGGGGTCTCACTGAGCACGGTGCGCGCGAGGTCGTGCAGCGCCTCGAGCTCGCGCATGCGCCGCTGCGCGCCGGTGATGAAGCGGGCGTTGTCGACGGCCGACGAGATCTGCGCTCGCAGCAGGTGGGCCATCGGCAGGTCGTCGGCGCGCAGCCACGACCCGCGGAGCACCAGCAGGGCGCCGGGCTCGCCGCCGGCGTCGATGCGTACGGCGACCCCGCGCGTGAGGTCGTTGGCCGCGGCGAGCCCGCGGATCGCGGCCTCCCACGGCTGGCCGATGAAGCGCGCGATCTCCGCGGCGGCGTCGTCGGCGTACGCCTCGCCGTCGATCCACGCGCGGCGGAGCCACGGGGTCCAGGCGCCCGTCCACCCCTCGACCGGGCGGCCAACCGCGTGGTGGAACGCGGCGCCCCCGTCGGGCAGGTCGGTGTACTCGACGCGCAGCCGGTCGTCGCCGTCGGGCACGAGCCACGAGCCCGAGAGGCCGAGCGCCGTCGTGCCCTCGCGCAGCGCGCGCTGGATCTCGCCCTCGGTGCGGTGCGCCTGGAGCGTGGCGCCCATGTGTGCGAGCGCGAAGCTGCGCGCGCGCCGGTCGGCCGCGTCGGTCACGTCGCGCACCAGCACGACCACCTCGTCGCCCGCGAGGTTCACCGCGATCTCGACGACGCGGCGCGCGCCGTCGCTCACGCGCGTGAGCGTGACCTCGTACTCCGCGGGCACGGGCTCGCCGCGGGCGCGGCGCGCGTAGCGCTCCATCACGCGCTGGCCCTCGTCGGGCGAGAGGAACTCCTCGATCTTGTGGCCGACGACCCGCGCGCGGTCGAGCCCCAGGATCTCGCAGAACCTGGCGTTGGCGTACGTGACCGTGCCCCCGCGGTGCACCAGCACGCCGGCCGGAATCGCATCGACGTACGCAATCTCGCTCATGACACGCCTCGCGCGCGTGTCGCCGCCACCCGGGGCGCGCGCGTGCGAAGGGGACTTTGCACCCGGTGGCCCCCCGAAGCCAAGGGCGCACGTCGGCCCTTTCGTCGCGCCGGGTCTCTGTTGTAGGGTCCCGCGCCCGATGCCCGCGAGCTACTTCGACGTCGACGGGACCCTCGTCCGCACGAACCTGGTCCACCCGACGGTCTATTACCTTCTCAATCAGGCGAACCCGCAGCGCACGCTCGCGCGCCTCGCCGACGCGGCCCTGCGGGCGCCGCGCCTCGTGCTCGCCGAGCTGCGCGACCGGCGCCTCTTCAACGAGGAGCTCTACGCGCTCTACAAGGGCACCTCGCAGGACCGCCTCCTCACGCTCGCCGACGACGCGTACGAGAAGGTCTTGCGCCCGGCGATCATCAAGGGCGCGCGCGAGCTCGTGCAGACCTGCCGCGACAAGGGCCACGACGTGGTGATCGTCTCGGGCGCGCTCGACTTCCTGATGGAGCGCCTGCGCAAGGAGCTCGGCGCCACGCACGTGATCGCCAACCGCCTCGAGTTCCTCGACGGCGTGGCGACGGGCCGCATGCTCCCGCCCGTGGTCGCCGGGCCCACCAAGGCCCTGCTCGTGCGCGACCACGCGAAGGCGCACGGCCACGACCTCGACGAGTGTTACGCCTACAGCGACAGCTACTCCGACGTGCCGATGCTCTCGGTCGTCGGCCACCCCGCCGCGGTCAACCCCGACCGCGCGCTCGACCGCCTCGCGCGGGCCTACCAGTGGCCCGTCGTTCACCTGGACCGCCCATGAGCCACCCCTGCGTCGTCACCCTCGACCGCCGGAGCGCGCCCCGCGTGCTCTTCGCCGGCGAGCGCCTCGTCGAAGTCGACCTGCCCGCAGGCACGCGGGTGATCTACCCCAAGGCCCCCCTCGCGGGCGTGAAGGACCCCGACGCGGCCATCCGCTACGCGATCAACCACCCGTACAACAGCGCGCCCCTCTACGCGAAGCTGCGCCCGGGCATGAAGGTCGTCATCGCCCTCGACGACATCTCGCTCCCGCTGCCGCCGATGAGGCGCCCCGACGTGCGCGAGCGCGTGCTCACGGTGGTGCTCGGCCTGCTCGCCGACCACGGCGTCGACGACGTCGAGATCATCATCGCCACGAGCGTGCACCGCAAGATGACCGCCGACGAGGTGCGCCACATCGTCGGCGACAGGATCTTCAACGCGTACTGGCCGAAGCGCCTCTACAACCACGACGCCGAGGACCCGCAGGGGATGAAGTACGTGGGCGAGACCGAGCTCGGCGAGCGCGTCGTGCTCAACAAGAAGGCCGTCGAGTCGGACCTGCTCATCTACGTGAACCTCAACCTCGTGCCCATGGACGGCGGCCACAAGAGCGTGGCCGTGGGCCTGTGCGGCTACGAGAGCCTCAAGCCGCACCACAACCCGAGGGTGATGCGGCAGTGCCACTCGTACATGGACCCGAAGGGCTCGATGCTCAACACGGTGGTCGAGCGGCAGGGGCAGGTCGCCAACAAGCACCTCAACGTCTTCACCATCGAGACGACCATCAACAACCGGATGTTCGACCGGCCGCTCGAGTTCCTCGCGAAGAACGAGGACGACCTGTCGCCCTGGGACCGGACGGCGATGAAGGCCCTCATCGCCACGCTCGACCGCACGCCGCAGGAGCTCCGCGAGCAGGTGTTCCGCCGCGTGCCCTCGCCCTTCGAGATCACCGGCGTGTTCGCGGGCGAGACCGAGGCCGTGCACCGCGAGACCCTCAAGCGCTGCTTCGAACAGTACGCCGTGCCGGTGAAGGGCCAGGCCGACATCCTGGTGACGGGCGTGCCGTACATCTCGCCCTACAACGTCAACGCGTACCTGAACCCGCTGCTCGTGCAGGTGATGGCGCAGGGCTACATGTTCAACATGTACCGCGGCGCGCCGCTGGTGAAGAAGGGCGGCACGCTCATCATCACGCACCCGGTGAGCGACCGCTTCGACCACGACCAGCACGCCCCCTACGTCGAGTTCGTGCACCGCCTGCTGCCCGAGACGCGCGACGCGATGGAGCTGCACCGGCGCTACGAGGAGAAGTTCGCGCAGAACCCCGCGTACCTCGCGATGTACCGCAAGGGCCGCGCGTACCACCCGGTGCACCCGTTCTTCATGTGGTACTGGGGCGAGGCGGGCCGCCAGCACATCGGCCGGGTCATCGTCGTGGGCGCCGACAACGAGTACATGCCGCGCATCCTCGGGTACGAGACCGCGCCCAACATGCACGAGGCGCTCGAGATGGCGAAGGACACCGCGCCCCCCTCGCCCGAGATCACCTGCCTGCACCTGCCCCCGATCGTCATGGCCGACGTCACGGCGTGATGCGCGCGGCGCCCGTCGTCGCGCTCGCGGTCGCCTCGCTCCCCTCGCTCGCCCTCGCGCAGGCGCACGTCGACTGGTGGACCCCTTCGGTCGCCGTGGCCGGCGTCGCCCGCGTGCGAGGTCGGGCCGAGGCCGACGTCGCGTTCGACCTGCGCCTCGAGGGCCTCTTCGGCGATCCGCTGCGCGTGAGGGTCGGCGGCTTCGTCGACGGGCGCGTCGTCGGGCGCGGCGAGCTCTCGGCCGCGGCGGGCCTGGCGCTCGCGGTGCCCGTCACGGGCCGCGAGGGAGGCACGAGCCTCGTGCTCTCGGCGGGCGGCGCGCTGCACGACCGCGACGGCGTGACGCCCGCGGCGCTCGCGAGGCTCTGGTGGGGGCTGCGCATCCCGCCCGAGGCGTCGAGCCGCTACGAGATCGCCTTCGGGCTGTGGGCCGAGGCGCGCTACGCGCCGCGCGACGGCGCCGTCGACGCGCTGCTCGGGGCCAGCGTGGACCTCTACGGGCTCGCGCTGCCGTTCATCTACATCGGCCGGGCGCTCGACCCGCGGCCCCTGCGGTGAGCGCCCGTCACTGCGCCGTCGAGCGCTCGGCGATCGCGTCGCCGAGGCTGCGCTCGGCGGGGCGCTCCCCCGGCGCCTTCACGAAGAGCTCGCCCATGAGGTCGCGCAGGCCCGCGAGCGCGACGTCTCCGTCGGCGCCGAGCAGCGGCGCGCGGTACGCCAGCGCGTCTCCGTCGGGCGAGGTCGTCACCGCGCCCACGCGCGCGGCGAGCACGCGGAGCGCGCGCTCCATGGGGGAGCCCGGCTCGAGGCGCACCACGAGCTCGGGCCACAGCGACGCGCCGAGCGCCGTCGCGGCCTCGCCCACCGCGCACTCGACCGCGCGCACGCCGCGGACGTGGCGCCAGCCGGGCAG
>JBDHVF010000654.1:0-5035 GCA_039809605.1 Polyangiales bacterium
TCCCCTTCTGGGGCAGGACGTTCACGGCGGGGTACATGATCAACGTCTCATCCAACGGGTTCCTGAGTTTCGACGGAGGCATGAGTACAAGAACGAGCGGCACCATTCCCGACGTGAGCGCGCCGAACGGCGTCGTGGCCGCGTGGTGGACGGACCTCGTCACGTCGAGGGTCTACTTCGTGACCCTCGGGTCCGCTCCCTCGCGGCGCTTCGCGATCGAGTGGAATGGGCACGTCTACGGAGGCACCGGCAGTCTTGCGGTGGAAGTCTTCCTCAACGAGGCAGACGGTTCCATCGACATCCTCACGACGAACTACCTCATGCTGGCCTCGACCACCGCGACGGTGGGCGTGGAGAACCTCGACGGCACGCGTGCCGTAGGCGGATGCGCGGACGGGACGAGGAGTGTCTGCACCAACTACAGCGGCAACCGGATCCGATTCGCACCCGTGCCTTGACCTTGCCGCCGTCCTCGGCGGGCGCCGCGCGTGCAATGTCACGACGCGCAGAAAGGCGCCCCCGCCACGCGTCCGCGCGCCAGTTAGGTCACCGCGCCGCCCGCCCGGTCAGTTAGGCCATGAGCCGCCTTTGCCGTTGGACGGCGCGCCGCCCGCTCACCTATCATGCGGCGGCTCAATCGGAGGAGGGGGCTTTCCATGACGCGTAACGTTCTGACGCTCGCATGTGCTTTCGCCATCGCGGCCACCTCAGCTTGCTCCGACCCGACGGGGGGACTCTTCCCGCTCCTCGACGGCGAGGTCGAGGACGCCGCGAAGGATGCGGAGGACACCTCGGATGACGTTGACGACGTCCCCGACGACGCCGAGGTCGTCCCTGACGCGGGCGTGCGCGACGGGGGCGTCGTCGACGCGCGTGACGCGCACGACGTCGCCGATGCGAGTGACGCCACCCTCGACTCCGCCGACGCGCGCGCCGACGCCACCGACGTGTTCGACGCGACCGCCGACGAACCCGACGCCGAGGGAGACGCGGCGTTCGACGCGCCCGTCAGGGACGTGTCCGCGGGGACGTGCAGCCCCACGTCGATTTCAGGCGGCCCGCGCAGGGCGGCTGCGACCGGGTCGACCGCGGACGGCGATGCTCGGACCGCGGGGTCGTGCGGGGGGGCGAGCAGCTCCGAGGTGGCGTTCACGTGGTCGGCGCCCGCGGCGGGCGACTACACCTTCGACACCGACGGCTCGGGCTTCGATACGGTGCTCTATATCCGAGACGGCGGCTGCGTGGGCAGGGAGCTCGGGTGCAACGACGACGCGTCGGGGCTCGGGCTGAGCTCTCGCGTGACGGTGCGGCTCGCCGAAGGGCAGACGGTCACCGTCTTCGTCGACGGATACGGCGGCGAATCGGGCCGCTTCGTGCTGAACATCGCGGCGGCGACCGACGGCGGCGTGATCGACGTCCCGCCCGCGGGCGACGGCGGCATGGACGCGCCCGACGCGCCCCGTGACGCTCCCGTCGGCGACGTGGCGCCCGACGTCGCGGACGTCCCGGTGGGTGACGGCGGCCCGCGCGCCTGCGCCACGGCCACGGACTGCAACGACGGGATCGCCTGCACCATCGACGCGTGCCGCGGCGGCGTCTGCGCGTGGGCGCCCGACAACTACCGCTGCGCCACGACGGAGAACTGCGTCCCTCTTCGCGGCTGCGTCGCCGCGCCGCCCTGCGCCTCGAGCTCGACGTGCGCCGACACCGAGTGCCTCGCCGACGGGTTCTGCTCGACGCTCGCGCGCGGGTGCCGCTACTACGCACGCGACGACGACTACGACGACTACCCCTCGCTCGCGTGCGGCGGCGGCGACTGCGACGACCGCAACAGCCTCGTGTACCCCGGCGCCACCGAGGTGTGCGACGGCGTCGACAACGACTGCGACGGCGCGGTCGACGAGTCGGGCGCGACGGCGCTCTGCCCGGGGGGCTCGTGCGTCGGGGGGCGCTGCGTCTGCGCGAGCTCGGGGCTCGTGCTGTGCGGCAGTCGCTGCGTCGACGTGATGACCGACGCGAGTAACTGCGGGCGCTGCGGCACCTACTGCCCCACGGGCTCCGCCTGCGTGGGCGGCGCATGCGCGTGCGCGGCGGGGCGTACCGCGTGCTCGGGACGCTGCGTCGACCTCCAGACCGATTACAACAACTGCGGGCGCTGCGGCACCTACTGTGACTTCAGTGCCTCGTGCGTCGGCGGCGCGTGCCGCTGCGCGACGGGGCTCTCGCTCTGCGGCGGGCGTTGCGTCGACCTGCAGACGAGCTTCTCGAACTGCGGCGCGTGCGGAACGACCTGCCGCTCGGACCAGGTGTGCCGCGCGGGCGCCTGCGCGTGCCCCACGGGGTCGATGAGCTGCGGTGGCCGCTGCGTGGACGTGACGCGCGACGCGGCCAACTGCGGCGGGTGCGGCGTGATCTGCCCCGCAACGGGCTTCGGGGGCGCGTGCCTGAGCGGCCGCTGCGGCTGCTCGTCGGGCGTGCTGTGCGGCGACGGCGCGTCCGCGCGCTGCGTGGACGTGACGCGCGACGCGGCCAACTGCGGCGCGTGCGGGATGGCCTGCGCGGGCGCGCGCGAGTGCGTCTCGGGGCGCTGCGTATGCCCGGCGACGCTCACCACCGTGTGCGGCGCTCGCTGCGTCGACACGGCCGCCGACCCTGCGAACTGCGGCGCGTGCGGGCGTGCGTGCGCCGCGCCGGCGGCGGGCACCGTCGGGCTGTGCACTGCCGGCGCGTGCAGCGTCGCGTGCTCCCCGGGCCGCGGCGACTGCGACGGCAACGCGTCCAACGGCTGCGAGACCGACATCTCCACGAGCGCCAACTGCGGCGCGTGCGGGCGTGCTTGCGCGAGCCCGGCGTCGTGCATGTCGGGCGTGTGCTTCACCTGCGGCACGGCGACGGCGCCGCGCGTGCTGATCTACGGCCCCGGGGGGGGCGGCGCGCGGGCGTACTTCCCCGCGGGAGCGGTGGTGACCATCGCGACGGAGGCGTCGTGGCGCTCGCTCACGACCGCGAACTTCGGCGAGTACGACCTGATCTGGGTCGACGGCAGCGCGTGCACCGGCATGGCGTCGCAGTTCGACGCGCTGCGCGACACGCAGGCCGCCTGGGGCCCCGCGGTGCGCGGGCGCCTGGTGATCACCTCGTTCGACGAGGACTACCACGCGATATACAGCGGGGCGGGTTCGAGCTCGGCGCGGATGATCGCCAACGCGGTCAACTACCTCGCCGCGATGGGGCACAACTCGGCCGGCGGGCGCACGGGGATGTACCTGTCCTTCGGGTGCGTGCTCGAGACCACCGCGTCGATCGCGGCAAACTATGCGGGGACCCTGGGCGCGGGCCTGGCGGCCGTCACGGGGTACTCGACGCCGACGCTCACCGCCGCGGGCGCAGCCCACCCGATTTTCGCCGGGGCCACGTCGCTGTCGTCCACCTACTGCCACGGGTCGCTCACGGCGCCCGCGGGCTTCACTACGCTCATGAACTGCGGCGGCACGAGCCCCGGCATGATTGTGCGCCACGCCGACTGCCCGTAGACCTCCGTCGCGACGAGTGCCCGCGGACCGCGCCGCAGTTCGGGACGTCGCGCGTCGGGAACGCGCTCACCGTCGCCCCAGCGCCGTGCCGACTCGAACGGTTGCGCACGCTCGCGGTCGAGGCCGTCGACGGCCGCGGCTCACCGGAAGCAGACGCTCGCGGTTGAACATCGTGGCGATCGTCAGCGCCAGTGTCTCCGCCGCGACCAGCTCTCGAATCCGCGCGTCGACCCTGGGCGCGGTCGTCCAGCCGGGAGGTCGGCGTGCTACAGCATGCAGCGTGATGGCGCCCGTCTGCCAGAGCACACGGACGTCGGTGCCGCCGTCGGGGCCTCGCGCGGCGTCGTCAGAACCTTGCGCACCAGGGCACGCACGATCGACTTCCGCTGCGCGTCGCCTCCCATTCGCGCTCCAGCGTCTGCGCGACCGTCCGGTTCTCGGGGGCGACGGCCTTGGAACGTCGCTCCGCAAGCTGGGCCTCGTAGCGCGCACGCTGGACCCGTAGCGCCCACTGCTGGTCGAGCGTCGCCATCCTCGAGTGCTCGCCGTCGCGCTACGCGCGCACGCCGCGGCTTCACAAGCCCGTGCTGGCAACGGCGCGTCGGCGCATCCGCGCGCCTTGGCGTCTTGCACGCGCCCCACAGGTAGTGCATCACGTGAATCACGTCGAGCACCAGTTCCACGTGCACGTCCCGGCGGCGGGCCTCGGCGAGCACGTGCTCGCGCTGAGACTCCGAGCCATCGATCAACACCACCCGCCGACGCTCGTGCCGAGGGTCGGTGCAGGTTGGGGCGCAGGAACGTCGCGAGGTCGCGCGATTGACCAACCCCCAGCGCCCGCCTGGGCGTCGTGGCGCCAGGAGCGGAGTGGGTCGTCGCCGTTGTAGCTGTCCGCGGCGCGCCCGATGCGCGTCGTCTTCGACCTCGCGCCGCGCGTGCAAAGCGTGGGCTTTCTCGACGCGCTGTACATGAAGCCCGACCACCTCGTGCGCTGGCTCACGTCGGCGCCCGAGCGCCGGCTCGTATCGATCGACGGCGGCGGCCGCTGGACCTCCACCTCGACGCGCGCGCTGCTCGCGAGCCTGCCGCTACGTCGTACGCGTGACGACGCACGGGCCGTGGATCCGCGTGGGCGGCTACACCCTCGACGTGCGGTGACCTCGTGGTCGTCGCGGCGGCCCTCAGCTCGTCGGCGTCGGAGCGCGCCCGTCGAATTCGACGGTGGTCGAGCCACTCAGCTCGCAGTAGAGCGGGTCGTGGCGCAGCTCCACATCGACCCACCGGCCGACGCGCAGGCGTCTGCCGCACAGGGGAACGTGCACGAGGCCGTCGTCGCCGTCGTCGCTCGGCGGGCGCCACGCGCGCAGCACCGCGGGCGTCCAGCGCACCGCGATGGTGGTCGGCGTCGCGCCCACGGAGCCGCTGCCGCGCGCCACCACCTGCCCGTGGTCGCCGAGCAGCTCGATGGACACCACGCCCACCGGCCGCTCCGCGCTCGCACG